>NZ_JARYTG010000010.1:0-185449 GCF_029911945.1 Winogradskyella sp. SYSU M77433
TCCTCTACCCCATCATTACTATCGTCATCACATAACTCCAAATTAGCTACTGGATTAATCGTTGGTTGGTCTGTGACATTCAGCGTAAATGTTAGAATCTCATAACAATCAGATTCCAAGTACTCTACTCTAACATAAATAATTTCACCATCAGTTCCCGAGTAATTATCTGGATTAGGTATTTCACTTACATCATTTTCAGCATCAGCTAATGAGTTGTGATAAGTAACCTCCAAATCTGATGGATTAGTTGCATTAGCTGTAACTACAGAAGTATTTGAACTTAATTCAAAAATGTAAGGTGGCGCACCTTGGTCACATAAATATAAATTGTTTGGAACATCAGTAATTATTTCTGGTAAAACCTCTACCTGAACACTTTGTAAGTACTCACATCCAAAATCATCAGTAGCTGCATAGGTGTAGGTATAAACACCTGCATCAGGAGGAGAAACAGTAATTGTACTACCACTGGTATTTGTGATAGTTGGGTCATCTAACCATCCTTCATCAGTAATAACAGGTGTAAATGATAACTCTGGTGGTTGAATATTAGGATCAAAGTTTAAGAACCACTCAAATATATAACCATTATCTATTGATAAGTTATCTACAATTCTAATACACCAATCACCATTTAAAGGACTACCTACCAAACCATTAAAATCTTCATAAGGCAAATAAGATCCTGGAACCCAAGAATTGTTTGGTGGATTGGTTCCATTAATTTCTGTCGGTGCATTAGCCAATAATACTGAAGCACTCATAGTAAAACAATAGGTCTCACCTGTACCTGGTGTGTTAGAACCATCATCATTTGCACCACCAAAATAGGTTCCTCCACCAGCTTGATCGAATAATCTAATTTCTTGCCCATTTGGACTCTGAATAAATATATCTAAATCACCAGAATAAGAATGCTCCATATTAACACAAACCTCAACTAATTGATTAGGATCTGTTAACGTTTGTGATGAATCAAAACAATCTACTGTTATACAGGTTTCATATTGTGCACCCGATCCATCAGGTAAAAATGTTGTTCCACTGACTGGTGGTGTACAATCATTAACAAAAGGAACAGCCTCTACATAGCCTGTAATATCTGTACTTTCACCATAACATATAACACTTTCGACTGCAGCTGTTCCTGTAAAATCTGGATCTGTGGCAACCTGAATAACCTGATTTATAAGATTCGTATTAGGACAACCATCAGGATTAATAGATGTATTAGCATCTCTAATATTTAGATTTACTATATACACACCGGGTTCTGAATAAGAAAACACAGCAGTTTCTCCCTCTACAGTATTACCATCACCTAAGTCCCATTCATAAATAGCACCAGTACCATCAAATTCAAAATTGCCACTTCCTTCAAGTGTAATCTCTTCTCCAGTACAAACTCTTATATATCCATCACTATTTGGTGCAGGAGTGGCTACATCTATCTGTGAAGTAATTACTTGACAAGGTGTAATACATGAAATAGCTGCTGCCCAACCACTAGTATTTCCTGAATCATTAGAAACAAACTCTATTGTAATACAACCACTAGTATTTTCCTCTGTCGCCACTACTAAACCAGGGGATAGTGCACCAGAAAATTGACCAAAAGCTAGGTCAGGATCGTTAGTATCACCGTTATAAATAGTTATAATATCAGTATTAAGTTGAGTACTGAACTCTGTGAAATTTAGTTCTATTCTTTGACCTGGATCTTCTGGACAGATAGTCATTACAATATTTTCGTCATTTCCGTAATTACCGAACTCTCCTCCTGAGTCATATAAAACACCTCCACATTGATTGACTACTCCGTTAAACATGTCAACATCTTGCGCAAACAATACCGATGAAAACATTACTGAAATTAAAGCTAAAAAGCACTTCATTTTTGTGAAATTTTTCATTGATATTGAGATTTTATGATGATGTAATAATTAGTATTATCAACATGATAAATACTAGAACCCTGAGAGTTAAATGCAAAATTATATTTCAAAGGATTGAATTTTTTAGGATCGAAAGTTTTATCTCTTTCAATGTTTGAAACAAAACTGTTCAATAGCGGAATTTCTGATAAGTTTTTACACTGCTTTTTATCAGCTTCCTTTGTGATTAATTTTATAACCACTCTATTTCTTAAAATGTCTTTAATGTTTTTTAAACGAAAAGCATTACTGTAAACATACTTTTCAGCCTGATCACCATAAACTTCATCTATTTGTTGTCTCTCTTTAATAGTTAGAGGTAAATCTACGTTATCATCAAATTGAATAACTTTAAGAGGGATTTTTTTAACTGTTTGCTGCCCAGACAAACAAAAGGGTAAAAGTAAAAAAATTAAAATTGTAAAAAATTTTGTCATAGCTTAACCTGAATTTTAGAATTGCGAAAAATAAGAAAATTTTATAGAAACAACTGTTAATTCACCAGTGTTAATTGGTATTTTAACGGTTTTACTTATATAACAGTTAGAATTAAAAAACTCCTACCTTATCTAAACTATTTTATTGCTTATCTTTGCATCTTCTTTTAATGATGGACTAATATTTTGTATATGAAAATTGAAAGTGATTTTAATGATATTGATGCTTTAGGCGATGACCACGTAGGAACTTCAAGTGATACACCTATGAGAGCTGATGCATTTAAACTTTCTGGTAAAGAGAAAATAGATATTATTAAGGACGATGTACGCCATATTATGGAAACCTTAGGACTAGATCTTACTGATGATAGCCTTAAAGGCACTCCAAACCGTGTTGCAAAAATGTTTGTCAATGAAATTTTTGGTGGTTTAGACCCTGAAAAAAAGCCAAGTGCTTCCACTTTTGACAACAAATATAAATATGGTGAAATGCTAGTAGAAAAAAACATTACGGTTTACTCTACTTGCGAGCACCATTTACTTCCTATAGTTGGTAGAGCTCATGTTGCTTATATCTCTAACGGTACTGTTGTTGGTTTATCTAAAATGAACAGAATTGTTGATTACTATGCTAAGCGACCACAAGTACAAGAGCGTTTAACTATTCAAATAGTAAAAGAACTTCAGAACGTACTAGGGACTGAAGATGTCGCTTGTGTTATTGACGCCAAACATTTATGTGTAAATTCTAGAGGTATAAGAGATATTGAAAGCAGTACTGTAACTTCTGAATTTGGTGGAAAATTCAAAGAAAAGGAAACTCGAAGAGAATTTTTGGATTATATTCAATTAGATACGCAATTTTAGCTTGTTTTCTCTGAGTTAGTTGTTTAGTTTTGCTAAACATTTTTTCAAACTCAAAACATGCCACTTTACGATACCCAAAATATAAAGATTTACAACTCTCTAACGGGAGAAAAAGAACCTTTTGAACCTATAACTAAAGGACACATAGGCATGTACGTTTGTGGACCAACGGTCTATAGTAATGTACATTTGGGTAATGTAAGAACTTTCATGTCTTTTGACATGATTTTTAGATACTTTAAGCACCTTGGTTATAAAGTTAGGTATGTAAGAAATATTACAGATGCAGGACATTTAGAAAATGATGCCGATCGTGGTGAAGACAAAATCACCAAAAAAGCACGTTTAGAAGCTATAGAACCAATGGAAATTGTACAGCGTTATACTGTAGATTTTCATAACGTTTTAAACACCTTCAACTTTTTGCCACCAAGCATAGAGCCAACTGCTACAGGTCATATTATTGAGCAAATAGAATTGATCCAAACTATCATAGACAATGGCTTTGCCTATATTGTAAATGGTTCTGTTTATTTTGATGTTCACAAATATAATGAGTCTAACGAGTATGGAATTTTGAGCAAACGTAAGCTTGAAGATCTTATTCATAATACACGTACGCTTGATGGACAAAGTGATAAAAAGAATCCACAAGATTTTGCACTTTGGAAAAAGGCTGAGCCTACTCACATTATGCGTTGGCCATCTCCTTGGAGCGATGGTTTTCCTGGCTGGCACCTTGAGTGTACAGCAATGAGCACTAAATATCTTGGAGAACAATTTGATATTCATGGTGGTGGAATGGACTTAAAATTCCCACATCACGAATGTGAGATAGCACAAAATAAAGCTGCCAAAGGCCAAGATCCTGTAAAATACTGGATGCACGCTAACATGCTTGAGTTAAATGGAGCTAGAATGAGTAAATCTACCGGAAACTATATTAATCCTGCCGAATTACTTTCTGGTAAAAACGACATTATGTCCAAAGGTTACAGTCCAAGTGTTGTGCGTTTCTTTATGATGCAAGCCTCTTACAAAAGTGTTCTAGACTTAACTGACGACGGACTTCTTGCGGCTGAAAAAGGCTTCAATCGCCTAATGGAAGCTCTAAAAATTGTTGGTACTTTAAAAACAAATGATTCTTCTTCTATTAACATTTCTGAATGGAAACAGCAATGTTATGATGCTATGAATGACGATTTTAATACACCAATATTAATCGCTAAGCTTTTTGATGCTGTAAAATTCATCAACCAAGTTAAGGAAGGTAATGCTACAATTTCTAAAGACGATTTAGAGCTACTAAAAGAAACTCTAGAATTATTTTCATTTGAAATTTTAGGCTTACAAGATGCTTCAAAAACAGACAACACTACCGTTAAATTAACTAGTGCTGTTGAAATTTTAATCAATCTTAGAAAAGAAGCAAGATTAAATAAAGACTTTGCACTTTCTGATAAGATTAGAGATGAACTCGCTGAAGCTGGCATACAATTGCAAGATGGCAAGGATGGCACAACTTTTACGACCAACTAAAAGTCACTTTTAAATATTCTTTAAAGGAACGAACTTATTAGTTTATATCATTCATTATGAAAAAAATTCTGATTGCTCCCTTTTTATTTATAATAAAGATCTATCAGACTTTTATTTCGCCTCTTACACCTGCAACATGTAGATATCAACCTACTTGCTCGCATTATGCTAAAGAAGCTTTGGAAGTTCATGGAATTTTTAAAGGCGGATGGTTAGCTATAAAACGGATTTTTAGTTGTCATCCTTGGGGAGGAAAAGGTTACGACCCTGTTCCACCAAAAGAAGATTAATATTACGTTAATCTCATTTTCAATACCTTTCAAAATAGTATATTTACAGCTCAAAGTGATATTATATGCATTTATTATACATTGTATGGGATCCTGTAAAGTATCTTGATTTAGGATTTTTTAAACTTCATTTTTATAGCGTTATGTGGATTGTAGCCTTTATCCTAGGCTTTTACATTATGAAGCGTATCTACAAAAACGAAGGTCAATCTGAAGAATCTTTAGATTCATTATTTATTTATTCTGTTTTAGGTATAATGTTGGGTGCAAGGCTTGGGCATGTTATATTTTATCAACCAGAGTTAATAACAGAAGACTTTTTTAGCATATTTCTTCCATTTAAATTTAAAGGTGGATTTGAATTTACTGGTTTCCAAGGTTTGGCTAGTCATGGCGCTGCCATTGCGATGATTATATCAATGTATTTATACAATAAGAAAATCTTAAAAAAATCAGTTTTATGGATTTTAGATCGAGTTGTTGTTCCTGTTGCACTAGGCGCTGTGTTTGTTAGAATTGGAAATTTCATCAACTCTGAAATCGTTGGAAAATTCACCAATAGTGATTTCGGTGTGGTTTTTAAACAGCTAAGTGAAACTGAGCCAAGACATCCAGCACAACTTTACGAAGCATTTTGCTATATTTTTGTGTTTTTAATTCTGTTTTATTTCTACTGGAAAACTAAAAAATCAGAACAACAGGGCTTTTTATTCGGCCTATTTTTAGTACTACTTTGGACCATACGATTCTTTGTAGAATTTGTAAAAAAAGCACAAGTAGATGCACGTGAAGACTGGTTCTTAAATACTGGGCAATGGTTAAGCATACCATTTGTACTCATTGGTCTTTATTTTATGTTTGCCTATAAGCCTAAAAAAGAATTGAACTAATGACTTTTAAAGTTTCTAAATACCCTTTTGTACTATTAGGATTATTGGCATTTACACAATGTAAAGAAACCGATAAACCTACTAAAACTGAGGACAAAGTTGAAGTTAGTTTTAAAAAAGAAGGTGTTTTAAAAATTAGAAGGACTAAGTCTGACTCTATTATAAAAACTTTAGATATTGAGGTCGCTGACAACGAATACGAAACGCAAACGGGTTTGATGTACAGATCAAAATTAGAAACTAATCACGGTATGTTGTTTGTATTCCCTTATGAAGACTACAGAAGTTTTTATATGAAGAATACAAAAATTCCATTAGACATTATTTATATCGCTGCAGATAGTTCTATAGTGAGTGTGCAAAAGAACGCTAAGCCTTTTAATGAAGCCTCTTTACCTTCAGGAACACCTGCTAAATATGTTTTAGAAATAAATGGTGGTTTATTTGATGAATGGCAATTGGAAGAAGGTGATAAAATTGATTTTAAAATTTTGAAATAAAGATCAAGACTGCTGTCTTACAGAAACGATAATAAAAAAAAAGCCCTTCTTTTCAGAAAGGCTCTTTTTTTGTATCAATGATAGAAAACTCAGCAATTACGCTTCCTCTTCTTCTTTTACTTTGTTCTTAAGTGATTCTGCTGCATCACCTTTTTTAGCTGTATCATACATTAATGGTGTAGCAATAAATACAGATGAATATGTACCTACAATAACACCTATTATTAATGCGAATAATAAGTCTTTAAGTGAATCTGCACCAAAGATGAACATTGCTAATAACACCACTAAAGTTGTTAAAGATGTATTTAATGTTCTACTAATTGTACTGTTTATAGATTCGTTTATAGTTCTCTTAAAGTTCCAGCTTGTATGCTCATTTAAGAATTCTCTAATTCTATCAAATACAACCACGGTATCGTTTAATGAGTAACCAATAACGGTTAATATCGCAGCAATAAACGTTTGATCAATCTCCATACTAAATGGCATAAATCTCCATGTTATAGAATAGATACCTAATACAATTATAACATCATGGAATACTGCAGCAACAGCACCAAGAGAGAATTGCCATCTTTTAAATCTAAATAAGATGTAAAGGAATACCACAACCAAAGATCCCAGAATTGCCCATACTGAAGATTTTTTAATATCATCTGCAATTGTTGGACTCACCTTACTAGACAACATTTTACCAATTTTTGCCTCACCAGAACCATCTAAAAATTCTTCATATGTCATTCCTGATGGCAAATACTTTTGTAAAGCACCGAAAAGCATAGACTGAACTTCTTCATCTGCTTCTATTGTACTGTCTTCAACTTTATATTTTGTTGAAATTTTTAACTGGTTAGGACCACCAATTGTCTTAACTTCAGCACTTTCAAAAACAGCATTTAAGTCAGATTTTACTTCCTCTACACTCACTTCTTGGTCGAAACGTACTTGGTATGTTCTACCACCAACAAAGTCAATACCTTGATCTAATCCTGTAGTGACTAAAGACCCTAAACTTGCTAATAATAAAACACCTGAAAGAATATAAGCAATCTTACGCTTCTTTAAGAAATCGATATTTACATTCTTAAATAAGTTCTTTGTTAAACCTGTTGAGAAGTCTAAGTTACCACCTCTATTTACATACCAGTCTATCAATAATCTTGTGATAAAGATTGCTGTAAATAATGATGTTAAAATACCTATGATTAATGTGGTTGCGAAACCTTTGATAGGTCCAGTTCCGAATACAAATAAGATAATCGCTGTTAAACCAGTAGTAATGTTAGCATCTAAAATTGAAGATAATGCATTAGAGAAACCATCTTTAATAGATTCTTTTTGCGATTTTCCTTTAGCTAACTCTTCCCTAATGCGTTCGAATATAAGTACGTTGGCATCTACCGAAATACCTATTGTTAATACAATACCTGCAATACCAGGTAAAGTTAATACTGCGCCTAAACTTGCTAAGACACCAAAAATTAATAAGATGTTTAATAACAAAGCGATATCAGCAAAAATTCCTGACTTACCGTAATAAAACACCATCCATAATAATACAAACACCAATGCTATTATAAATGATTTCATTCCACTATCAATAGCTTCTTGTCCTAAAGATGGACCAACTTCATCTGCTTGAACAATTGTAGCCGAAGCAGGTAATTTACCAGCTCTTAAAACGTTTGCTAAATCCACCGCCTCTGTTAAAGAAAACGCTCCAGAAATTTGAGAATTACCTCCAGAAATAGGACCTGTAGAAACACTTGGTGCAGAGTAAACAATATCATCTAAAACTATGGCAATATAACCTTGAGTTTCATAAGCCACTTTAGTCATTTCCTCCCAAGTCTTTGCACCTTGAGCATTCATTTGCATACTAACTGCTGGTCTGCTTAACTGATCATAATCTTGTCTTGCATCTGTAATAACAGCACCACTTAATTCTGGCTCACCATCTCTATTATTTTTTATTGCATATAATTGAGAATACTCAGAATCTTCTTCTTGTAATCCCCAAACAAATTTTAAGTAACGCATTTCTGCTGGTAACTGCGCTCTGTTTTTAGGGTCATTAAGCTTAGCCATTACTCTTTCCTTATCCTTAGCTAGGAACATCCCTATTACAGGACCGTTTCCAAAACCTTGAATACCTAATGGGTTTACATCTGCAACGTTTGTTGAATCTGCAGACTCTATCTGACCAGTTAATTCATCAATAGCATTAGCGGTTGAATCTTGCTCTACTTCTGCTTCTGCAACTTCTTCTTCATTTGCTGGTTTTTCTTTTTCAGCTGCTTCTACTAAAGCTTGATTAACTTGTAATAAATAAGGTGCAACCTCATCTACTTTATAAGTTTCCCAGAATTGTAATTGTGCTGTTTTAGTAACTAAATCTTTAACACGCTCTATATCTTTAGCACCTGGAAGTTCTAATAAAATACGACCAGAGTTTCCTAAACGTTGAATGTTTGGAGATGTAACACCAAACTTATCGATACGCTTACGTAATACCTCAAAAGCAGAAACAATAGACTCATCTATTTTAGTTTCAAGAATACCTTTTACTTCATCATCAGACATGTTTCTGTCGATGGTACCCATCATATCACGATTAGCGAAAATATCTGGCGACGCTAATTTTGTATCTCCTTTAATAGCATCGAAAGCTGCGAAGAACGATTGCAAGTAAGAATCTTGTGAATCTTTTTGAAGTTCATCAGCATCATCTAAAGCTTTGTTAAACACAGGATCTTTACTGTTTCCTGCTAAACCTTTTAAGATGTCTCTTACTGAAATTTGAAGAATTACGTTAATACCACCTTTAAGGTCTAAACCAAGGTTCATGGCATTGTTTTGTACTTCTGGGTACGTAAACTGTGCTACTCCTAAGTTGTAAACCTCAATAGGCTCAAACTTATCTCCTACTTTAACTTTAGTTGTTTTTAAAGAATCTAAGTAGTTAATTTCTGCTACATTTCGCTTAGTTTGGTAATCCTCAACCGTGTCAGGATACTTACTAATTGCGGCTTGCTCTGCTTGCTCATCTATTTGATTGGCTTTAAATGTAAAAGACAATTGGTAAATACTTACCAACCCAAATAAAATGGCAAAAAGTTTAATTATTCCTTTGTTTTGCATTTTGTAATTATTTAGTGTCGAATCTTATATAAAATTTTTCTGGGCGCAAATATATACTTTACATCCAAACTCGACAATTGTTTTTATTGATATGATTTTTATAGCTTTTTGATTGATAAAAGCTTTGAAAAGTTGATTATAGAATTATTGTAGATTATATAATTCTAGCAGCGTTGGGTCCTGCCCTAACTTCAGGTATTTTATGAGTATTGTTGTTTGAAATAATGACTACAGCGTACATTTCTGTTTCCGTAGTATTTTCAAATATAGTATGCGAAGTATTAATATATTTCGCAAAGGCTTTTACTTTAAAATCGTTATGAGGATGATCTGTTTTTTGATTAAACTCAACAACTTCTGTACCTTCAAAACCCCAATCATTATTATGAGTATCTTTCTGAATTTCAGAAATATTAAGTTCATAATCCTTTACATCCTTTTGTTCTGAAGGGTTACTAGACTTGTCTTGGTTTGAATTAAAACTTACTTTGAAGTTTTCTTGAAGAAGTAAATTTTGAATAAGTTCAACATCTGATTCACTGTAGTAAGTAATCTTCAATTGACCTTGTGCATCATAACCAATTTGCACATGCTTTGCGCCAATACGTTGTAATTCTTCCTGAATGTTCAGAATCGTCTTTTCTGTATCTTGATCAGAAATATTTTGATCAGAAAAATGAACTACAATCTGCTGATTTGGAACAATAGGCTGCTCTACTAACGTTCCAAAAAACGCTAGTAAAACGATAAGGATTCCAAATTGCAATCTAATTTTCACGCGCCAAATATAGAAAAAAATAAAGACTGTATTTCTACAGTCTTTATTAAATATATTCTGTTAAGAATGAATTTTATAATTCTAAAAGACCATTTGTCTTTTTAACTCCTTCTGCACTTGCAGCCATATGCTCTTTTTCAGCATCGCTTAATGGTACATCTACAATGCTTTCAATACCGTTTTTACCTAAAACAACTGGAACACCAATACAAAGATCACTTAATCCGTATTCCCCATCTAATAACGTAGAACAAGGGTAAATTTTCTTTTGGTCGCAAGCAATCGCTTGTACTAAACCACTAACAGCAGCACCTGGAGCATACCAAGCAGAAGTACCTAATAATTTAGTTAGTGTAGCACCACCAACTTTAGTATCTTCTTTTACTTGCTCAAGACGTTCTTCTGATAAAAATTCAGTAACTTTTATACTGTTTCTAGTCGCGTGAGATGTTAATGGTACCATACCAACATCACTGTGACCACCGATAACCATTCCGTCAACATCACTAATTGGTGCTTCTAAAGCTTCAGCTAATCTGTATTTGAAACGTGCAGAATCTAAAGCTCCACCCATTCCTATGATTCTATTTTTAGGAAGGTCTGTAGTTTTATGAACTAAGTAAGTCATTGTATCCATCGGATTACTTACTACAATGATAATAGTATTTGGAGAGTGCTCTACTAAATTAGCAGAAACAGTTTTTACGATACCTGCGTTGATACCTATTAATTCTTCACGAGTCATTCCTGGTTTACGAGGAATACCAGAAGTAATTACACAGATGTCACTATCTGCAGTTTTAGAATAATCGTTTGTACTACCTGTAATTTTTGTATCAAATCCGTTAAGTGAAGCACATTGCATTAGGTCCATTGCTTTACCTTCTGCGTATCCTTCTTTAATGTCTAAAATTACAACTTCTGAAGCGAAATTTTTAATAGCAATATACTCGGCACAACTTGCACCAACTGCTCCAGCTCCAACTACTGTTACTTTCATGTTTTTATATAATTTTTTATTGTGAAACTAAATGTATTAATAGCAACAAATTTACAAATAAAATCCCTGTAAAAGAAGAAAGCACAAGAGTATATCTTGTGCTTTTCAATATTTAAAAAAATATTTTTTCTGACTATCTAAATCCAAAATTAATACCTACAGAAAAGGCATCAAATTCTGAAAGATGATATTCTGCATTCAATCTGAAAAAACCTAGTTTTAATTTTGTCCCGATAGTTCCTCTGACAGCTGAAACCTCACTGGAAACTGAAAATGGATCTGTAATAGTATCTGTTGTTAAAAATCCATTTGTTACTCTATAGTTACCTTTTAAATCAGACTCTGCTTTTCCGCTAATATATCCTAAACCACCATAAAAATTAATTACAGGCATTTTGGTTGAAGCTATAAGCTGAAACAACCATGTATTAGTACTATTTTCCAATTTCTGATTTTCACCATCAATTCCTGACGAATCGGTAATATCATAAGAACCATCTAAGTGATTGTAAGCTACCAAACCAGAAATTGCCACTGGCCAAATTTTATCTGCTGGCAACCAATCTGTAAATTCCACTTGTAAACCTGCACCATACATACTTATATCAACTTCATCAGTTTCTACCTTAGGAACAAAACGTGCTTTTAACTCTAAACCACTACTTATACCAACGGCACCCTGTATAAAGGCTGTCGGAAGCATATTAGCACTTTGATCACCTATACCTTGTGGAAGCTCAATCTGAGCTGTTTGTGTTCCAAAAATCGGATCATCATATTGAATCTCAACAAAAATATCAGGATTATTCTCTCCTAAAACAGAAGCTACATTCTGTGCGCTTGGACCAGTTACAAATTGCACATTATTATAATCTGCCGTGTTCAAGTAAAAGGTTTTATCTTCATCTTTTACCAAAGAAGCATTTGCTATTACTGAAATCTCAAAGCCTCCTAAGGGCTTTACTTTTGCCGAATTAAACCAGTTAGCATTCATACTGTGCATGATTCCATTAGTACCAGGAGCCAAATAATCTTTTGCGAAGCGTTGCGCATCATCTATACCTGCAGCAAGAAGAACATCTATATCATTTTGCGCACGAGTTAATAAGCTGATTAAAAAAACTATTGAAAATAAAATTCTTTTTTTCATTTGAATTGGGTTTAAATCTGGGACAAATATATTAAAACAACCTTAATTAAACACTTTACCGACATAATTTGTATTTTATCGACATTCAAGTGTATAAAAAAAGCAACTACATTATTAACGTAATTGCTTTAAGTTTAGTTTTAAAAAATATTATTTACGCGTCAATATTAGCATAGATAGCATTCTTTTCTATAAATTCTCTACGTGGTGGTACCTCATCTCCCATTAACATTGAGAAGATACGGTCTGCCTCAGTTCCATTATCAATATTAACTTGACGTAATGTTCTAAACTCAGGATTCATAGTGGTATCCCAAAGTTGCTCTGCATTCATCTCACCAAGACCTTTATAACGTTGTATACCTACACTACCACCAAAAGATTCGGCTATAGTATCACGCTCTTTGTCTGACCAAGCATATTGTTTCTTAGAGCCTTTCTTCACCAAGTATAATGGTGGAGTTGCAATATAAACATGTCCTTGTTCTATCAATTCTTTCATATAACGGAAGAAGAAGGTAAGAATTAGAGTCGCAATGTGAGACCCATCAATATCGGCATCACACATAATTACGATTTTGTGGTAACGTAATTTTGAAAGGTTTAGCGCTTTACTATCTTCTTCTGTACCAATTGTAACACCTAATGCTGTAAAGATATTTTTGATCTCTTCATTTTCAAAAACCTTGTGTGTCATTGCTTTTTCAACATTAAGAATTTTACCTCTTAATGGTAGAATTGCTTGAAACGCTCTATCTCTACCTTGTTTAGCTGTTCCACCTGCGGAATCACCCTCAACCAAGAATACTTCACACTTTTCAGGATCTTGTTCTGAACAATCTGATAATTTCCCAGGAAGTCCACCAATACTCATTACAGTTTTACGCTGCACCATTTCACGTGCTTTCTGAGCTGCATGACGTGCTTGAGCTGCAAGTATTACTTTCTGAACGATAGTTTTAGCATCATCTGGGTGTTCTTCTAAGTAATCTGTTAACATTTCTGAAACTGCTTGAGACACAGACGCTGAAACTTCACGATTACCCAACTTAGTTTTTGTCTGACCTTCGAACTGTGGTTCTGCAACTTTTACCGAAACGATAGCTGTTAAACCTTCACGGAAATCATCACCTGCAATATCGAACTTTAACTTATCTAACATTCCTGATTCATCCGCATATTTTTTCAATGTATGCGTTAAACCACGTCTAAATCCTGATAAGTGCGTACCACCTTCGTGCGTATTAATGTTATTTACATAAGAGTGAAGATTTTCCGCATAAGACGTATTATAAATCATAGCCACCTCTACAGGAATACCATTCTTTTCCCCTTCAAAAGCTATAGCACTTTGCATTAAAGGCTCTCTGTTTCCGTCTAAGAACTTTACAAACTCAGTAAGACCTTCTTCCGAATGAAACGTTTCTCCTTCAAAAGAACCATCCTCTTTTTTGCTTCTTTTGTCTATTAAATGAATTGTAATCCCTTTATTAAGGTATGCCAATTCTCGCATACGACTTGCTAAAGTATCGTAATTGTATTCTAATGTTTGTTGGAATATTTGAGGATCTGGTTTAAAAGTTACAATAGTACCTGTTTTATCAGACTCACCAACAGCCTTAACTGGGTAAAGTGTTTTTCCTCTTTCGTATTCTTGTTCCCAAATTTGTCCACTTCTGTAAACTGTAGCTTTTAAGTGCTCTGACAATGCGTTCACACAACTAACACCTACACCATGAAGTCCACCAGAAACCTTATAAGAATCCTTATCGAACTTACCACCTGCTCCAATTTTAGTCATTACAACCTCTAATGCAGATACACCTTCTTTTTTATGTAAATCTACCGGAATACCACGACCATCATCTTCTGTAGTTATGGAATTATCCTCATTGATAGTTACCGAAATATTATTACAATGACCAGCAAGTGCCTCATCAATAGAGTTGTCTACAACCTCATACACTAAGTGATGTAATCCTCTTACTCCAACATCACCAATATACATTGATGGACGCATGCGCACGTGCTCCATCCCTTCGAGGGCTTGGATACTATCTGCGCCATATTGCTTTTTGTTTTCTTCGCTCATATAAACTTATAATTTTATTGCTATTTCAACACAAAAAAAGACGCTGTTTTGGCGTCTCTTTTGAGTACAAACAAATATACGAATTTAGATGGCTTTTTAAAAGCTTTTAATCGATTGAAAGGGATAATTATTAACAATTGTTAATTAAGAAAAAGTTGCTTAAAACGCCTAAAAAGTACTTTAAATTGGATCTTAGTGTTTTTTTCTACTTACCGACAATTGAATTTTACAAAAGTGTTTTATCGACCGTTATTTTGCTTTTAATTGGTTCAACATTTTACCTTTATTTCTATACTTTCTTCTAAAATATTCTGTCAAAACTATTCCGGTTACTAAAACACAAATCTGCATAATCAAACTAACAGTCTCACTGTCTAAAATTAAATCTTGAGTATTTTCTGTTTTATAGTCTAAATACCATAAACCCTCTCTATTATCTTTTTGACTTACCAAAGCTAAAATAATATTTAAACCCATGTGCAATCCTGTAGGTAACGCTATTCCTTTAGACCAGATTAATGCAACACCATAAATTAGCGCCCAAACACCAGGACCTAACAACTGAACAAAAAATGTAGCACCTGTAAAATCATGATACCAAGTAAAAAGTAATGCCATTAAAATTTGGGCAGGCCAAATTCCACCAAGTTCAATGAGCTTTGTAAATGCATAACCTCTAAAAATCACTTCTTCCATATATGCAAGTGGAAAAAAAGCCAATAACCATATCAAAACACTCGGAATATTTGCTTCTTCATTAAAAGAAATTTGCAATTCTGAAAGGGTTAGAATTATCGCAAACATTGTTATTGCTACCAAACATCCAATCATTAGCCCTTTTAAAAAGTTGATTGGAGTATTCTTACTAAAAGAAAACCCTATATCCCTTAATGTTTTCCCATCTTTTTTTACAAAACCATAGGTAAGCAACAAAGCAATTGCAGTAACGAGTATTCCACCAAAGCCATACTTACTCAGTGAAGCAAAGGGCACAATATTCAAAAGAATTAAAATTACTATAAAAGCAATAGGTAACATAAGTGCAGAAGATATCTGCATGAATTTTGTTTTCATGTCATATAAATTTTAAAATGTTAAAAAATGAACTAAATCTTTTTTGATTTAAGGAAAGGGATGGATAACGGATAATAGCAAGTTCCTGAACTTAGTGCAGACATTAAATTTTTCAGGCTAAAAATAATACCGAAAAGAAATACTGCTGCCGTTAGAAAATAATTGAAACCTGGAAATGGAAAAAACAACAATAAAGATATAATCAGCAAGAGGTTTATAGTACAATGAAAATTAATAATTGCACGACCATGTTCATCATATATTTTATTGTCTTCTGCTTTACTTATCCATATAAAAAGTGGAAATAAAACATTTGCAAAAGGGATTACTAAACCAAAAAATGGTGAGCCATGTAGCAACAGCATCCATTTGCGTTGTACGGTTTCTGTTTTCGGGTCGTCTAAAACTATTAAGTCCTCTACTTCTATTCCCAAACCTACAGCTAGTAATTTTACGGTTTGCAAATGCGGTTGCACATCACCCTTTTCTATTCGTTGTATTGTACGAATTGTAACTGATGATTCTTCTGAAAGCTGCTCTTGTGTAAAGCCTTTTAGTTTTCTCTGATAAACTAAGTTGTCACTGATAGAATTATTTTTCATTGCTATTGTTTTGCTGATACAAACTTACAGCTAACACCTGGTTTTTAGCACGACATTTAAATGTCACCTATCTGTCATTATTAGTAAATATAAGGGTTTTGAAGCACACCACTATTAAAAAGCTTCATAATACGATAAGATATTTTTCTAAAACAATCAAAACTTAGTCATTAATCAGACTTTAGTTCTTCGTTGATACTTTCGAGAATTTTCTCGGTTTTTTCGAGAAGGAATTTTGCTCTATCAGTAGTGTACCATATATGATATATTTCTTTAACTAAGACGTTTTGAAAATCATGATCATTGACCAATGATACAAAATCAGAAGGAATAGCCCTATCTCTTAAATCTGGATATTTTTCATCATCAAGAAACCAATCTGTTAAAGAAATATGACGTTCTACAATAGGCCTATGTTCTTTTAAAACAAGATTTTTTGTCTCAAATTCCTGTTCTTTAAAGCTCGATAAGTAAGATGGATAAGCTGTAAGGTGTTTTTTTAAACTATCGTTAGAAATAAGCTGAAGATTATCTGAACTTAAAATAACATTTAAACTTCCTTCTATGATTTCGGTATTAGGAAAAAAAGTACCCGATAAATAACTAATTACCGAATCGTTGATTTCTTCCTTAGTGAAACCCAGATATTTTATTTGTCTCTCTAGACGACGTCTGAGCACAGGATAATAGTCTAGCGAAGCTTTTAAATTACTTCTTGTAGATTGAAAGTCTTCCTGAAGTGACATTAGCATTTTTGTTTCCTTGACTTTATCCTTTCTTTCTTCATTCCAGTTATTAATCTGAAGTGCAATTAGAATTCCAACTACAACAAGAATGATTTCGCCAATAGCATATCTAAAATACTTACCAGTTTTACCTTCGTTAAGAAGTGACTTTCTAATATTTCTAAAGATTTTAATCATAATTCACTTAATTCTTTATCGATTAAAGCTACAGACTCCTTGGTTAACCTGAGTAAACCAAATTTTATCCAGATTTCATCATTCATATAATTTTTATAAATATTCCCAAGAGCTATATAGGTCTCAGGATCCTTAATTACTTCTAATAATTCCGATTCATTTAACAAAAATTCTGGATGTGTAGGAATAGGCGGATGTGATGAAATACGTTCTGGCACATCAGGATTCATTCCCAGTTTAATCTTTAGTTTTTCAAGTTTAAGATCACTATTGTAGTAATTTTTACTTCTTTCCTCATATATTGAAGTTCTTGACTTGGTATAGTCCTTTAAGAGGGACAATTTTTGTTTTAAAGTATCACTTAAAAGCTCAAATTTACCAGTGGAAACAGCTTCCTCTTGAACCGTATTCAAAAATGACAATGTTGTTGCATACATCGCCTCAGACAAATATTGCTTTAAGCTATCTGGAGGCAAAGTAATTTTACCTGCAGAAACATTAAGTACTTTATTAAACTTACTGTTGCTATCATACAACTCTAAAGTATAGCGTTCTAATGTCTCCTGATTGATTAATAATTCTTTTTTTAGCGCCAACATTAGTTTTTCCTTACTATTTTCTAATTTTCTATTTTCGTTCCAATTGTTAATTTGAAGCGCTATTAAAATACCAATAACAACAAGTACAATTTCTCCAATAGCATATTTAAGGTACTTTCCAGTCTTACCTTCATTGAGAAGGGATTTTCTAATATTTCTAAAGAATTTAAGCATAGGTGATTATTTCTTCAATTTGAGATTAATACCATAAGTTAGTTTTCGCCAGAGCCACTCCATAGGACCGAATTTAAAATAGGATAACCATATTTTGCTAAGTAGGATTTGCATAGCAAAAATCACTAAACCGATAATCATAACATAAGTAAAACCGAACTTACCTGTTAAATTAAATCCAACACCGTAAAAGATTATTATAGATATAAAGGTCTGAAAAAGATAATTTGACAATGCTGTTTTACCAACGGGAGCAAACCAATTTAAATACTTTGTCCCTTTTTTAGTCCACAACGCAATTCCTGCCGCATAACTCAAAGCTAAAGGCACAGTACCTAAGGCATAAGCTAGAATATGAAAAAGATGTAAGGTATCTGAATTTTCAGTATAAATTTCTATGTAGCCTCTAACAATATTTATTGGTAAGCCAACAATCAATCCAATTACAAATACTTTCTTTAGGAAACTTGTATCTTCAAGAAGATTATTATTTAAAATTTTTCTACCTGCCCAAAGGCCAATCAAAAAAATACCAAAAACTTTAAAAATTCGTGCTTCATCCAATATCATGCCTATCCTTACAAAACCGTTTCCAAGGCTCATTTTGAAGAAATCACCAATATTGTCATTTTCAAGAAAGGCTAATATATTTGGTTGTAAATATTCACCAAATTTAATTACTGGCATTTCAAAGTGTTGATAGACTTCAGTACTTTTTTGAAAAGCTATTCCTGGATAATAAATTCCTGAAAAATGCATAAACGCCCAATTCACCAAAGGAAATAAAATAAGTATAGAGGCCGTGACAAGAAGTGTTTTGTTTGACTTCTTCACAAACCAAATGAGGAAAAACCCTAGAAATGCATATAAGGTCAAAATATCTCCTGGCCAAAACAAAAACATGTGAATTAAACCAAATAGTAGAAGCCAAAACATGCGTTTCCTAAAAAAAGGTGCAAAGGCTTTATTATTAGACGTAAGGTTATTATACTGTATGTAACAACCGATACCAAATAATATGGAAAATATGGAATAGAACTTACCATCGACAAGAACATAGTTTACGAAAGCAAAGATTTCATCGGTTGGTAATGTATAGGCTATCTTTTCTTTTGGAAAAAACCAAATTCCAGAAAAGAATAAAATATTAGCAGAATAAATAAAGAATATGGCAATGCCTCTTAAAATATCAAGATAGTGAATGCGCTCACTTTTTTGAATGGGTTTAACTGTATCATTTTGCATCTTGGTTGGTGGTTTTGGTTCGTTTTATTTTAACTGTTTTATTTAATCATAAATATGCTTTTGTGTAATTATTCTTATTTCAGATATTTTGTCTATTGCTAATTGCGTGTTCCTCACAATCCCTTTTCTATTGTCTTGATAAATTTTAAAAAAAGTTATGGTTGATGGATTTTCAAAGAACTCTTTTGGATTATTAGGTTCACAATATTCACGCCACCTAAAATCAAGAAAATCATTCTTTAATATTGGTTGCCAATCTTTTTTAAAAGACTGCTCCACATCATCTAAAGACTGATATACTTTAAATAAATTATCATCGTAATACGATATTAATGCCAGTTGAAGTGTTTTATCAGATATTGTTTCAATACCTCTAGCTTTTAATATCTCAAATGCACTAGATTGTGACTTGAACCTTTCAAATGTTATTATTTTTCCCATCCAGAAATAGAGACTATCTATATAATTTCCCTTAGCAATCTCCTTTAATACACGATCCGTTAATAAGATACCTTCCTTTGCTTTATCTAACTCAATTGATAGCGCTAAAGAATCTTTTTGTAGATTTTGATTGATTAAAGACAGTATTTCTTTTTCATAATTTCGAGTTTTACGATTATCATTCCAGTTATTAATCTGCAATGCCATTAAAATACCAATAACCACAAGTACAATTTCCCCAATAGCGTATTTAAAGTATTGGGTAGTTTTGCCTTCATTTAGAAGTGACCTCCTAATATGTCTAAAGAATTTTATCATACTGGTTTGGTCATTTTATAAGTACTTTTTAATTTGAGAAATTAAATCTATTGCCATTTCCTTTCTAATTTTTATTGAATACAATATCATTTGTTTTCTATCTAAAGCAAATCGAATTCTTTGTCTGCCTTCGGTGGAAGCAATAACTCGTAACAACTCTTGTTTTCTCTCAGATTCAGATTGTTTATAACTCGGGTTGTTTTTGACCTTAAAATATTGCGGAATTTCCATTTGTAGCGCATCAAGCCAAAAGTCCTCATCTTTATTGGTCCTTTGTTCTTCCCATGTAAACTGTTTTTCCGCATACTCGGCTGACGTAATGTAATATTCACTAATAGCTTGATCTAACTCAGATGAACCCAGTAAAGAGGTGAGACTTGCGTTATTAATTTTATCAAAAGCTTGAGTGGTTAAAAGTAGTCCTGCTTGATTTAATGGAAGCATAAAAAATATAGAGTCTGCCTTTGTATTAGCAAAAAGAGAATCATTCAAAAGCTTTACGCAATTATTACTCTGAAACTCATAATTTGTAATACTTTGGTTTAGCATTAGTGTATCGGTAGCCAAATCTTCTACCATGTTTTTTAATAACTTACGAGCTCTATTATTTTCTATTCGGTTTTGGTTCCAATTATTAATTTGTAACGCAATTAATATCCCAATCACTACCAGAATAATTTCTCCAATGGCATACTTTAGGTAATTATTAGTTTTGCCTTCGCTAAGAAATTTTTTACGGATGTTTCTAAAGAGTTTAATCATTTTCATCTAGAGTTTGAAGGGTTTCTATAAGCGCTTCCGTTTTTTTGGAAACCATATCATAAATCATGATTCTTGAGTTAGTAAAGTCTAACTTTGAATTTAGTAAATTGTCAAAAACCGTGATAAAATCAACATCATCCATAGCATTCCAAGTTTTAGATTTGAATTTATCATTGATTCCAAAAAAATTATACTTTTCGGGTTTTGTGACCAAAAGATTTTGCACTTGGACTGCATGTAGATAATCCGCAAGGTATAGCTCTATAAGATCATTATATTCTTCCTGAATCGCTGTGAGTTCGAGCATTAACTCTTGTACATATTTAGGATATAATTGTATTTCCCCCGAAGTTTGTAAAGACCGCATTGTCTTGTCGTTGTAGTTTTTTTTGTTATCTATTACCATATCAAACTCATATCGGGCAATCTGTTTCATGGTGTCTATGGTTGCGCTTTCTGATTTTAGTCTTTCATGAAAACCTTTCAAGATATCCATTTGTTTCTTAAGAAATTCTGTGTTCTTTCTAAAATCTGTAGTGTCTTGTTTTAGTTCTTTTAAAAGGGACTTGGTGTAAGCACTTCTTTTATTTAAACCTTTTCTGTTTTCATTCCAATTATTAATCTGTAGGGCTATCAGAATACCAATAACAACAAGCACAATTTCGCCAATAGCATATTTTAGATACTTACTTGTTTTACCTTCATTAAGAAGTGATTTTCTAATATTTCTAAAGAATTTTATCATAGCATCAGTCTATTTTTTTAAACTCTCTTACTCCATTTTGATCAAAGGCAAGACTTTTTATGTTGCCTTCATCTCTATTAAAATACACGCGCTGAAAATATTTTTTAATATAAAATTTATCCGTTTCGTAAGGTAAAATTTCATTATTAGGTATGTTTGCGCCATCCTTGTCATAGTAACTTAACAAGAGTTTTTTATTTTCAAATTTTATCATTACAAAGGTTTCTTGTGTTAACTCATATCGTCCAACGTATTGTTTGAGAACATCTTGGGGTAGCTCAATAGCTTTAAAGTTGTACTCTTCGGGTAATTCTGGTAACGGGTCTGTAGTAGGGTCTTGCTGTTTTAGCTCATTATAAACAGCATTTAATAAGCCAACCGTAGCAGCTTGAAATTCTTCTAGATGATTTAATGCATACTGCTTACTTTCTAAATCATTAATGATGAGATTTCTTCCTCTAGCAGACGTTGCAAATTTTATAAGCCCTAGCCTGTTTAAACCATAATATTCTTCTTGAGTTTCATTTATAAGTGACGGATATTCATCAACAGGATACCAATCAAAATAGTCTTGTTGATACTGGAAATAGTCCGCATATTTTTTTAATTCTTCAATTAAAAAGGATAGTGATAGTTTTAAGTTTACTACCTGCTTATTATAATAATTGGTAACCATTGTATTTAACTGGTCGTTATTGGATAATTTAGAAATACCTAAATTGGTCATTTTATTATAAGTTAATTCACTTACCTTAAAATCTAAATTTTGAGGTGATACAAGCATATAAAGACTATCTAATGGTAAGGTGTTTATGTTTTTAGTTTTTAAAGCAGCTTCATGGTTTTCAATGCTTTTTTTTAATCCGTTTATATAGAAGTCGAGCAAAACAACATCATCCTGTAGCTCATAGCGCATTTCGGTTAAATATTGATAGCCTAATTCGGTTTGTTTGCGCTTTTCATTCCAGTTATTAATTTGAAGCGCTATGAGAATACCAATAACAACGAGTATGATTTCGCCAATGGCATATTTAAAGTATTTTGAGGTTTTACCCTCATTTAAAAGTTTTTTACGAATGTTTCTAAAGAATTTTATCATAGGTCACTTTTGCATTTTTATTTCTTTTTCTAGTAACTCGATAATATGATCAATGGTAATTATCAAACCTTCTAAAATTCTTGAAGCAGTACTATTAGTATCGAGTTTTAAGTTAATAATATTCCAAAATTCCATACTATAAAGGAGGTTCTCATAGTTGGTATCTGGACCTTTATCAAGAAATCCATCATAGTAGTAATTATTGGTAGCGGTTTGGCTATAGTTTATATGCTTAATGTAAAAAGGTTCAACATTGGTTATATATTGATCTAAAGCAAAGCTTGACACTTGATTTCTAACCAATCTCAGATCCAGCAATCGCTCCAGGTATATTTTTAAGGAATCGTTCTTTATGGCTACTTGTAGATCCTGATTATAAAACTCATCTAGCACAGGAAAAGAAATATTTGGATCTCCTGCAACTGTAAGGCTTCCCAATAAGGATTTTAAAACAGGTATGGAATCCGCGTTCTTATAAGCAGTTATATGTGCGATGCGCTCAACGTCTTGATTGAACTTTCGATTACCTTTTTGATAATTTTTGAGCCAATCTTTCTTTTGC
This sequence comes from Winogradskyella sp. SYSU M77433, assembly GCF_029911945.1. Lineage (NCBI taxonomy): Bacteria > Pseudomonadati > Bacteroidota > Flavobacteriia > Flavobacteriales > Flavobacteriaceae > Winogradskyella > Winogradskyella sp. SYSU M77433. Next base: position 23,172 of record NZ_JARYTG010000010.1, read on the forward strand.
CTCATCTCCACAAGCATTTTATTGAAATAGTTGTCGATTTTTTCTTGAGATTTCCTATTCTCATTCCAGTTATTAATTTGAAGCGCTATGAGAATACCAATAACAACGAGTATGATTTCACCAATAGCATATTTAAAATACTTGCTTGTTTTGCCTTCACTAAGAAGTGATTTTCGGATGCTTCTAAAGAATTTAATCATTCGTTTTCTTTTAGTTGTTTTTCAATCATATCTATGGTGGTTAGAATGAAATCTTTCAAGTTTAATTCATTAACCGCTACATAATCTTGATTATGTTTATGGTGCCATATTTGGTTCTCAAATTCCATTAAATCTTCTTGAGGTAAATTATATTTGAATGGTGAACTTTCCTTGTAGGCTTCCAAATAGTTATTCTTGTCAAATGCTAATTTTTTGGTTAACTCACCATTTGCCAAAGGAAATCGCTTCATTAAAAAAGGGATAAGGTTTATAGTGTAATTATCTGACCTAAAAAGAATATCCTCTTCACAATCTACAATTGTAGTTAACCAATTACTCAATTGCCTGCGCAGTTCCTCATTCTTTAAATAGCTTAATTTATCGGAATTAACGATCTCATTAGAAACCCCTGTTCTAGCATCAAAAGAATTAAAGTTACCTATAGCTATCAATAACTCATCAACCTTTTGAGAGTTTTTGCCAATGGTGTTAGACCTAATTATTACGGTAAGCTCAATACAAGATTGACTCACTTTTTTATTGATTTTGATAGACTCCTCTAACTCTGTTAAATTATATTGAAATTCACTTTTCAGATCTGAAAGCAATTCCTCTTCCTTTTTATCCTCAATGCGCTGTTGATTCCAACTGTTAATCTGAAGTGCTAAAAGAATGCCAATGACCACTAAAATAATTTCGCCAATAGCATAAAGCAAGTACTTACTAAAACGATTTTTAGCTACTAAATTCTGACGCATTTTTCGGAAAAATCTTATCATTGAACTTTAGTTGTTACCTTCTATTTCTTCATCTATTTTACTTATTAAGTCCATAACTTTCTCAGATAGTTCGGTGTAGTTTATAGACTGCTCCCTAAAAGCCAGTTTTTTCAGTATAACCCATGTACTAAATGCTCTATTTGTGGCGAGACTATGCAAATCAAATTGAGGAAGTTTGGTTGCAATACCTGTTAATTGTTCACTCACTTCTTTTGTGGCAACGATTTGAGAAAAAACTTCAGGAAAAACAAAATTTTGGTTGGTTTCTGAAATACGCTTGTCTTCAAAATTAAGTTTGGTCAGTTTGTAGTACTCCAAAAGCTCTTTTCTAAGTTCTGCATTTTCTACCAAATCAATTTTACCCGTGCTCAAAGACTGATCAAAAGTTGAGCTACTAGACTCAAAATAGATATTTGAAATTATTGCTGAAGCATGACCTATAAATTTATTAGGATCAAAAGGCACAGCTTCATTTATTGACAGCAAGATTGTATCTGCAGATTTTGAATAGGATAAAGCCTTTCCCTTAAATTCATCAAGCAATTTCTTATCCGTTTCTAAATCTTCCTTAAAGTTCTTTAAAATTTGCTGCTCTTCTACTCTATTCTTTTTGTAATCTTTCCAATTATTGATTTGAAGTGCAATCAAAATACCAATAACCACAAGTATTATTTCGCCTATAGCATAGAGCATATACTTTGAAAAACGATTTTCTTGAAGTAATTTTTGACGTGTTTTTCGGAAAAATTTTATCATCAGGTTTTGATTAGTTTTTTAGGTTTGAATTCAATAAAGCCATCAATTCTTGATTTTGTTTCTGAGTATTTTTGATTAATTCATTTTGAACATTAATAATCATTTTAATACCAAAAAGATCAGACATCAATTTATTGTCCTTTTCAATTTCCAAATCGCTCAATGGAGGCATCTTTGATGAAAAACCAATCCAATTTTGCACAAATTCTTTTGTGAAAAACTTAGGATAATGCTCATCTACAACTCTCCTATTTAATACTGATATACGATTCTGAACTCCATCTAAATAGGGATAGTTGTAATACTCCGACAAGGATTTCCTAAACTCATTATTTCTAATGAGACCAATACTTTCAGCTGACAGCATATTATTGAATGCAATACGTACAGGATCGAAAACTTCATAATAGGTAAAGTTATTGGCGTTTTTATTCAAAATAGCATAACGTTCTTGGTTTGTAAGTGTGTCTATAAAAATCTGTAGCATGTCTTCAACTATTTTCACCTTATTTCTATTAAAATCCAATACTAATTGTAATTTCAATGAATCTTGTTGAAGGTTATTTCGGATTTCTAGCAAATAGGCTTGTTCCTTATTTTGAATCTGTCTATTTATATTCCAATTATTAACCTGTAGTGCAATTAAGATCCCTATGACTACAAGAATAATTTCACCTATAGCATAAAGCAGATATTTTGTAAAGCGATTCTCTCGAAGGAATTTCTGTCGAGTTTTACGAAAAAAATTTATCATTACTTACATCTAATTGTAAGTAGGCAATACTTAAGTAGAGATGGTTGGTTATGCTTATATGTTTATAAATGTAATGAATTGTTACAAATTACCGTACAAAAAAAGCCAGCTTAAAAACTGGCTTTCAATTATTTATTACATTTTGTTATATAATTTAGTATGCATCGGCATGTACTTTTGCGACTGCTCTACCTGAAGGATCATTCATGTTTTTGAATGCCTCATCCCATTCTAAAGCTATCTTAGTACTACAAGCTACACTCGGTTCTTGTGGCACACTCAGTGCCGCTGCATCACTTGGGAAATGCCCTTCAAAAATGGTTCTGTAGTAATACTCTTCTTTGTTTTGAGGAGTTTGAATTGGAAATCTAAAGTGTGCATTTGCCATTTGTTCATCCGACACTTCTTCATTTACTAATTCTTTTAAGGTATCAATCCAACTGTAACCTACACCATCACTAAACTGTTCCTTTTGTCTCCACGCCACACTTTCTGGTAACATATCTTCAAACGCTTTACGTACCACCCATTTTTCCATACGATCTTCTGTAATCATTTTGTCTTGCGGGTTAATTCGCATAGCTACATCCATAAATTCTTTATCTAAGAATGGCACACGTCCTTCAATTCCCCAAGCCGCTAAACTCTTGTTTGCTCTTAGACAATCATACATGTGTAACTTGCTCAGTTTACGAACGGTTTCTTCATGAAATTCTCTAGCATTTGGTGCTTTATGGAAATACAAGTAACCTCCGAACAACTCGTCTGCACCTTCACCAGACAATACCATTTTTATACCCATAGATTTAATAACTCTTGCCATTAAATACATTGGAGTACTTGCTCTAATAGTAGTGATATCGTAAGTTTCTAGTTGATACACCACATCTTTTATAGCATCTAAACCTTCTTGAATCGTGAATTTAATTTCGTGGTGAACCGTACCAATATGATCAGCTACCTTTTTTGCAGCTGCTAAATCTGGTGAACCTTCAAGCCCAACAGAAAAGCTATGTAATTGTGGCCACCAAGCTTGCTCTTGGTCATCAGCCTCAATACGCATTTGTGAATATTTTTTGGCGATAGCAGACGTTACAGAAGAATCTAATCCGCCAGACAAAAGCACACCATAAGGTACATCACTCATTAATTGTCTATGTACTGCATCTTCTAAAGCTTTTTTCACTTCTGCAATACTGGTTTCATTATCTTTTACAGCATCGTAATCTTGCCAATCTCTTTTGTACCACTGTACTAATTCACCATCAGAGCTACTCATATAATGCCCAGGAGGAAACAATTCAATTTTTGTACAAACTCCTTCTAAAGCCTTTAGCTCTGAAGCCACGTAGAAGGTTCCATGCTTATCCCAACCCATGTACAATGGAATAATTCCCATATGATCTCTTGCAATGAAATACTCGTCTTTTTCTACATCATAAATAGCAAAACCGAAGATTCCGTTCATCTCATCTACAAAATCATGACCTTTTTCCTTATACAATGCTAAGATAACCTCACAGTCGCTTTCAGTTTGAAACTTATAATCTGGAAATTGCTTGCGTAAACTTCTGTGGTTATAGATTTCTCCATTTGCAGCTAGAATAAGCTTTTTATCTTCACTAAATAATGGTTGTTTTCCAGAACTTGGATCTACAATTGCCAAGCGCTCGTGAGCCATAATAGTTTTTTCATCACTATAAATCCCGCTCCAGTCTGGTCCGCGATGACGAATTGTTTTAGACATCTCTAAGACTTGAGATCTTAAATCTTCAGATTTTTGTTTTATATCGAACGCACATACTATTCCGCACATAACTTTATATTTTATTATTAATTACGAAACAAATATGAAATTAAACTTTCATATTTTAAACAATAAAACACAAATCAATTATAATTTAAAATATTAAACGCGTATTTAAATAAATTCTAAAAGATTAATAGATTAAAATCTGTATTTAACTTTTAATCTGTAAACTTTGGAATTTAATTACGACCTCTTAAAATATTATCACTTAATTTTAAAAAAACAACAAATCAAAAAAATTATGAAAACAACACGACTAATCACCACCATCACTTTCGCATTTTTAATGCTTTTATCATTCAACGCTGAAGCTCAAAAATTTTCTGGATTAGACAAAAGCCCAATGGATGCCGCGTCTTACCCAAGTAGCTACAAAGAATCAAATAAGTTGATTAAGATTGTTTACAGCAGACCTCAATTAAAAGGCAGAGAAGTTTACGATTTGGCAAAACCAGGAGAAGTTTGGAGACTTGGTGCTAATGAAGCTGCAGAACTTCAAGTCTATTCAGATATGACACTAGACGGAAAAGACATAAAAAAAGGAACTTACACTATGTATGCTATACCAGGTGAAAACGAATGGACCATCATTATTAGCACAGACTTAAATGTTTGGGGAAGTTATTTTTATGATGAGAAAAATGATGTCGCTAGAATTACAGTGCCAACAACTAAAAGCGAAGAATCTCTTGAGGCATTCTCAATTGCTTTTGATGAGGCTGAAGGTGGTACAGACATGCACATTGGCTGGGGAACGGTTAGAGTTGCCGTGCCATTTTCTAAGTCCTAACAGCTTAAACAATTAAATAAAAACATCTTGATAACTCAAGATGTTTTTTTATTTAGTGCTAGGTTTACAATGTAAAGATTAATTATAAAAAACATATTTATAACTTTACATTAACTTATAAGATTAATACATGCGATTACAACAGCTATTCATTTTTTTAATATCAATAACCTTAGGTGCACAACCTATGTGGCAAACTATGCCTAATATTTTCTCAAATCCTAATGGACAGCGCTTTGATGATGTGTTCTTCCTCAACGAAAACCTTGGATGGGCTGCTAATGGCTATTATGCTAGGATATACAAAACTACTAATGGAGGCTTAGATTGGGTAGAACAACTCAATGAAAATAATATTCCTGGAAATTATTATTTCAGAAATATTGAATTTTTAAACGAAGATATTGGTTTTCTTGGTACACTAAATGGAACTTTTTTTAGAACTACCGATGGAGGTACAAATTGGGCTGAAGTAACTAATTTCCCAACCAATCCTAACGCCATTTGCGGTATTGAAACCGCTGGTAGTTCAACAGTCTATGGCTGTGGTGCTTATTTCAGCCCTGCTCACATTATTAAGTCATCAGATAGTGGTGAGACATGGACTTATGTAGACATGTCTAGTTATGCTAGTGCTTTAGTAGAAGTATTATTTTTAGATGAAGATATTGGTTTTGTTTCTGGCAGAAATGATAATGGAGGATGTATCTTAAAGACCATAGACGGTGGTAACACATGGACTGAAATTTACAACACAAACATAGTGGGTGAGTATGTATGGAAACTACAAGTATTAGAGAGTGATAGTAATTTGATGTTTGGAGCAGTAAGTTCTGTTTCTCCTAACAATGGCAAACTGATAAAATCTACCGATGGTGGAACCAATTGGATAAGCTTAGATTCAGTTGAAACAAATATACAAGCTGTGGGATTCATAAACGAAAACCAAGGTTGGATGGGTGGCCACACAACAGGGTTCTATGAAACACTTGACGGTGGACAAACATGGAATAGTTTGAATATTGGTAACAATTTAAATCGAATTTTTATTATCAATTCTACAACTGCTTATGCCTCAGGAACTACTATATATAAGTTTACTGACGCAACTTTAAGTACTCAAGAAGAACCGTTTATCAAAGACGAGCTTATAGTAGAGATGCTAAAAAATCCTATTGAAAACTATCTAAATTTTACAATTGATTTTCCTGCAGATGATAATTTACTAATTGAGCTTTATGACATAAAAGGTAAGTTTATAAAGCAGCTTTCTCGAGAAATAATTTTACAACAAACCTTAAATAATTATAGTTTTGATCTTTCAGAATTAGCCTCTGGAACATACATTTTGGATTTTCACAATAATTCTGGCAGAACCTCATTAAAGTTTATTAAAAAGTAGTAATTGCCTTTGTTTTATAAAATCAGTGAAACTAAGGGATATTCAAATATTTATGGGTTTGCAATGACACTTTCCATTTTGGATTCACCATTACATAATCAACAATCATAGGTATTACCTTTTCTCTCTTACTCCACTCTGGCTGCAAGTATAAGATACAATTTTCATTTACTTTAAATTAAAAAAACCTGATAACTAAAGTTTATCAGGTTTTTTTTATAACATTTACTAGAGTGAAGGAACATGCCCCCAATTTTCTCCAGTTTGAATCCTTTTTAATTGTGTTGTAGACACACCAAATTGCTTGGCTATCATCTTTAATCGTGTTTTACGCTCAGGATTGTTAAGCATCTTTTTTATTAGCCTAACTTTATTTTCAGTAAGTTTAGAATAGGGAGGATCTGCATTTTTTTTAGCTTCAATAAACCTTGGGTTTTTCCATTGATGCAGTTCTTTTTCTCTTTTAGTAACCCACTTTAAATTACTGACTTGGTTATTTTCCTTGTCATAATCTAAATGAATCACGTAAACTCCATAAGTATTTTCTAAAAAATACTGCGCTACAAGTTTGTGCACATAAAAACCTTTGTATTTATGCTTTGTGTAGCCTCTGTAAATTTTTGTTTCGGTGGTCTTTATCTTGATATGCGGATAACCATTTAATAGATAAGGGTCTACTAATCTTGGTGTCTCGCCTTCAAGCTTTATAAGTCTACCATAATTTGAAACGAAAAATTTTTCTTTTGGTGAAATTTTGTCTTCTTTAGGGGATTCCAAAGCTTTCCAAATTTCACCTCTGTAATTTTTAATTTCTTTAAAGAACATTTAAGGGATATTCAAATATTTATGGGTTTGTAATGATACTTTCCATTTTGGATTTGCCATTACATAGTCAACAATCTTGGGCATCATTTTTTCACGTTTGCTCCATTCTGGTTGCAAATACAAGATACAATTTTTATTTACTTTTTCAGCTTGCTCTTCAGCAAACCTAAAATCGTCCGTATTATAAACAATACATTTTAACTCGTGAGCCTTACTATAAATTTCATCTGTTGGCAATTTCATCTTCTTTGGTGACAAACAAATCCAGTCCCATTGTCCTGTTAACTTATAAGCTCCAGAAGTCTCAATATGAGTCTGCACTCCTTTTGCTTTTAGTTTTTCAGTCAACGGTCCCATATCCCAAGTTAATGGCTCACCTCCTGTAACCACAATTGTGTTACTATATTTTACAGCATTATCGACAATTTTATTGGTTTCAGTTGGTGGGTGTAATTCTGCTAACCAGCTTTCTTTAACATCGCACCAATGACACCCTACATCACAACCTCCAATTCTAACAAAGTAAGCTGCGGTTCCTTTATGATAACCTTCACCTTGTATAGTATAAAATTCCTCCATTAAAGGCAGTAATAAACCTTTATCAATTAATTCTTGTCGTTCTCGTCTTGTCATAGTTTGCAAAGATATTAATAAGTAAGCAGTAAACCATTACTGTATATTGGAAAGTAACTTTATTCGAAGTCAAAAACTGTTTTATACTTAATGAAATTACACTATTTTTATACAAATTTTCCGACCATGACGAATTCTGAAACTTTCTTTAAAGATATAACTGAAGGTAACACATTTAAAGGTGATTACATTACTTTAGGTTCTGCAATGCTCAATGGTGAAACCCTAACAAATGCCTTTGTAAATGTACCCCTCAAAACCATGAACAGACATGGCTTAATTGCAGGTGCTACGGGAACAGGAAAAACAAAAACGTTACAAGTTTTAGCCGAAAATCTTTCTGAAAAAGGAGTTCCTGTATTATTAATGGATATTAAAGGAGATTTAAGTGGATTGGCAAAACCTAGTCCTGGCCATGCTAAAATTGATGAGCGCATGGAAAAAATCGGACTGCCTTTTGAAGCCAAATCTTTTCCGGTTGAAGTTTTAACGTTGTCTGAGCAGGATGGAGTTAGACTAAGAGCTACTATTAGCGAGTTTGGACCAGTTCTCATTTCGAGAATATTAGACGTCACAGAGACTCAAGCTGGTATTATTTCAGTGATTTTTAAATATTGTGACGACAACAAATTACCTCTTCTAGACCTCAAAGATTTCAAAAAGATTTTACAGTATGCTACCAATGAAGGTAAAGATGAATTTCAAGAAGCTTACGGCAGAATCTCAACAGCTTCAACAGGAGCTATCTTAAGAAAAATTATTGAAATTGAGCAACAAGGTGGCGACTTGTTTTTTGGAGAAACCTCTTTTGATACGCAAGATTTACTTCGTATTGATGAAAATGGTCGTGGTTACATCAACATTATCAGACTTACTGACATTCAAGACAAACCGAAGTTGTTTTCAACTTTTATGTTGAGTCTTTTGGCTGAAATTTATTCAACATTTCCTGAACAAGGAGATAGTGGCAGACCAGAACTTATAATGTTCATTGATGAAGCTCATTTGATTTTTAATGAAGCTTCTGACGCTTTATTAAACCAAATTGAAAGTATTGTTAAGCTTATTCGAAGTAAAGGTGTTGGTTTATATTTTGTAACGCAAAACCCAACTGATGTACCAGAAGCTGTACTTGGACAATTAGGACTAAAGGTTCAACATGCTTTACGTGCTTTTACTGCAAAAGATAGAAAAGCTATAAAACTTACCGCACAGAACTATCCAGACACAGAATATTATGATACTGCAGAAGTATTAACCTCTTTAGGAATTGGTGAAGCTTTAGTTTCTGCTCTAGATGAAAAAGGAAAGCCTACTCCACTAGCAGCGACCATGATGCGCGCACCAATGAGCCGCATGGATATCTTAACAGAAAGTGAACTTAGCAATTTACTTGCACAATCAAAATTAGCACGAAAATACAATCAAGAGATTGATAGAGAAAGTGCTTATGAAATGTTGAACAAAAAAATTGAACTTGCTGAAGCTGAAGAAGCCAAAAGAAAAGCTGAAGAAGAAAAAGAAGCGCTTAAAAAAGCCGAAAGCAAAAGACGTAGTACTTCTAGCAGACGAAGTACACGACAAAACCCACTTGTAAAAGTTTTATCCAGCCCAACTGTGATACGAAGTGTGTTAGGAATACTAACTAAAATGCTTAAATAACAAACCCATAATCTAAAACATGAAAAACATATTTTTTGCCATAGTTATCTGTGCTATTTTGATAACAAGTTGTACTAAAGATAAATCGGTAGATCCTTTCTTAGTTCAGAAAAACCAAATTGGTTTACTAACCGACTCCACCCAAGTTAAAGACTTAGAAACCATTTTTAGCAATGACTCGGTTGTAAGATATATTGCAGGAGATGAATTTATTGGTTCAGTAAACACTATTGAAATCTTTGAAAAAGGAGGCGCTAAATTATTAGATCTCTCACCAGAGGAAGCGTTAGATTCTACTTCAGTAATTTCAAGTGTTAGAATCATTGATGAACGTTACAAAACTGCAAAGAAGATTTCAACCCTAAGTACATTCAAGGACATACAAGATGCTTATAAAATTTCAAAAATTGATAATCTTATCAACGTTATTGTGGTTTCAGTAAATGAATTAAACGCTTCTTTTACAATTGATAAAAAAGAGCTTCCTGCTAGTATGCGTTTTGATATGAATATGACTATTGATCCTATTCAAATTCCTGAAAAAGCAAAGATTAAGTACTTTATGATTCATTGGTAATATCTGATTAAGCTTCATATTACAATTATCAAATTTAATAGTTCCTAATTTGGAAGAAAATAAGAAATATAAAATACAAACTTCACCTTTCATCGTCCCAACTGATGATGGAAAAATTATAAAAGAACATTTTGGAAAAGCTTCTGATGGTAATTCTGACATAAGTATTGCTCATATGGTTGCTCCACCTGGTTGGAGTGAACCATTTCAAACTCCAGAATTTGATGAATACACCTTCATCATCAAAGGGAAAAAACAGTTCATTATTGAAGATGAAACTATAATTCTTGAAGCTGGACAATCTATTAAAATCGAGAAAAACACCAGAATTCAATATTCTAATCCCTTTACAGAACCTTGTGAATATTTAGCCATTTGCTTACCCGCTTTTTCGATTGAATCCGTTAACAGAGAAGAAGCATAATATGAGTAGTTTTGTTATAAAATCTATAGGTAACGCTTTAAACTTTACAAGTTTAATTTCGCCAAAATATGCTTCAAAAAAAGCTTTAAATCTATTCACATCTCCTAGAAAAGGACGCTATTCTGAACATCAACTGAAGGTTATAAATTCAGCCTCTTTCGAAGAATTGAGCTATGATAATTTGAATATCGCCACCTACCACTGGGAAGGCAAAAACAAAACTGTTTTATTAGCTCATGGTTGGGAAAGCAATAGCTCTCGCTGGAGTTATATACTAGAAGCTTTAAAAGCTCAAGATTACAACATCATCGCTCTTGATGGACCTGCACATGGAAAATCAGGAGGAAAACAGTTTAACGCCATATTATATTCTGAATTTATAAATGTTGTGGCTAAAAAATTTCAACCTGAAGTAGTCATTGGGCACTCTGTCGGTGGTATGGCAAGCGTGTTTTGTATGTATAACCACAATTTGCCATTCGTAAAAAAAATGGTGCTATTGGGTGCTCCTGCTCATTTTACAGGAGTGTTTTCCAGATACAAATCTATGATGGGCTATAACAAAAGAATCTCAAACGGCTTAGACAATATTGTCCTTAATAGATTTGGAAATCCTGTAGATTATTTCTCTGCCGCAAACTTCACTAAAGCTATTGAAGCTGAAGGCTTAATAATACATGATAAAAAGGATAAAATTATTCCTTATGAAGATGGTCAGCTTTTTGCTAATCGTTATAAATATTCAGAACTTATTACAACTTCGGGATTTGGTCATGGACTAAAGGATAAATCTTTAACTCCTAAGATTATTGATTTTATTAACCAGTAATTATTCAAAACTGATGAAATACAAGAACCTATTAGTCATAGTTCTTTCCTTAATAGTTTTTAGTTGTAATTCTAACAAGAAAAACTCTGAAACTTCAGCTTCTAAAAATGAAGTAAAGATTGTTGGAGCTATGAAAGACGTAATGTGGAAGGGCAAACTTGATGGTAAGATTTTATTGGATACGATTTCTAACAAAAAAGGACTTTACGGTTTGGGACCTGAGTCGTTTTTAACGGGTGAAATCCTTATTAATAACGGTACAACTTATACTTCTAAAGTGCTTAGCGATTCCACTATGATTGTAGAAAAGAGCGCTAAAACCAGTGCACCATTTTTTGTTTATGCCAATTCTACCGATTGGAAAACTATGATGCTACCCAAAACCATTAAGAGTATTAGTGATCTAGAAACTTTTATTACTTCCAAAAGCAAAAATTCTGACGCACCTTTTGTTTTTAAACTCAGTGGAACGGTGAATTCCGCTGAAATCCATATTCAAAATTTACCTAAAGGCACAAAAGTATCCTCACCTAAAGAAGCGCATCAAGGTCAGATAAATTATATGTTAGATTATGAAGCTGTAGATATCATTGGCTTCTACTCTACCAAACATCAAGGTATTTTTACACATCACGATTCCTTTCTTCACATGCATCTTATTACAAAAGATGAAAAGAAAATGGGACATCTTGATAATGTACAGCTTGAAAATGCCACTCTATTTTTACCTAAATCTTAAGTATTTCAAATAGATTTCTTTGTAGTACTTTTGCAATATGTCAGAAGAACTAAAACGCCTAAACAAATACCTCAGTGAAGCTGGATATTGCTCACGTCGCGAAGCTGATCGGCTTATTGATGCTGGTCGAGTTACGATTAACGATATTGTTCCTGAAATGGGAACCAAAGTTGCACCAGACGATGTTGTAAAAGTTGATGGAGAAATTATAGGTGAGCGCAAAAAAGATTTTGTTTACCTAGCCTTTAACAAACCTGTTGGAATTGTTTGCACTACAGATACTAGAGTTGAAAAAGATAATATAATTGACTTTATAAATTATCCAAAACGTATTTTTCCTATTGGCCGTTTAGATAAGCCAAGTGAAGGCTTAATTCTTCTTACAGATGATGGTGATATCGTGAACAAGATACTTCGTGCCAGTAATAATCATGAAAAAGAATATGTCGTTACTGTAGACAAACCGATTTCACAAACATTCATTCAGCGAATGACTGGTGGTATTTATATTGAAGAACTTAAGCAACGCACCAAAAAATGTGTTGTTAAAAAGATTGACAAATTCACCTTTAGTATCATTTTAACTCAAGGATTGAATCGTCAAATTCGTCGTATGTGCGAATACCTTAATTACGAAGTTCTGACCTTAAAGCGTATTCGAATTATGAATATTAAACTCGATACGCCTATTGGTAATTACCGAGAGCTTACAAAAACAGAATTCGATACGTTAAGCGAGCTTATTAGCGATTCAAAAAAGACGTTTCAACCCAACCGAAGACGAAACCAAAAAAACTAGTTAACTATGGCTTTATCTCCCTTTCATTTGGCAATACCTGTACATAATCTTTCGGAATGTAGAGATTTTTATACCAATACTTTAAATTTTGAAGAAGGGAGAAGTAGTGATCACTGGGTCGATTACAACTTTTTTGGTCATCAGTTAGTGATTCATTACAAACCAAAAACTGAAGAAGACACCCATACCAATTCCGTTGATGGAAAAGATGTACCTGTTCCACATTTTGGTGTTGTTTTACCTTGGGAAGATTTTCATGGTTTTGCTGACATGTTAAAAAGCAAAAACATAAAATTCATCATAGAACCTTACATTCGTTTTGAAGGACAAGTTGGTGAGCAAGCAACAATGTTCTTTAAAGATCCTTCCGGAAATGCTTTAGAATTTAAAGCCTTTAAAGATTTAAATCAGCTATTCGCTAAATAATTAATCTTACTTTTTATTCTTCTTGTGCTGTTCTCTAGCGATAAGTGTATTTTTAAGTAGCATAGCAATAGTCATTGGACCAACTCCACCTGGAACCGGAGTAATAAAACTTGCTTTTTTACTAACGTTTTCAAAATCCACATCACCTGTAATGTAGTAACCTTTTTCAGAATCGTCTGGTACTCTTGTAATACCAACATCTATAATTACAGCATCATCTTTTACCATTTCTGCTTTTAAGAACTTAGGAATTCCTAATGCTGAAATAATAATGTCTGCCTGAGATGTAATCTGAGTAATATTTTTGGTATGGCTATGGGTTAAAGTTACAGTAGAGTTTCCTGGAAAACCTTTACGTCCCATTAAGATACTCATTGGACGACCAACAATGTGAGAACGACCGATAACAACAGTGTGTTTTCCTTTGGTTTCAACTCCATAACGATCTATCAATTCTAAAATACCGAATGGCGTAGCAGGAATAAATGTTGACATATCCAAAGCCATTTTTCCGAAGTTCATTGGGTGGAATCCATCAACATCTTTATCTGGATTAACAGCCATCAATACCTTTTGTGTATTAATTTGAGGTGGCAACGGTAACTGAATGATGAAACCATCGATATCATCATTATTGTTTAATTCTTCAATTTTATCTAATAATTCAATTTCACTTGTAGTATTAGATAGTTTTACCAAAGTAGATTCAAAACCTATACGCTCACAAGCTCTTACTTTGCTGCCAACGTAAGTTAAACTTGCACCATCATTACCAACAATAACTGCAGCAAGGTGAGGTACTTTTTCACCATTGGCTTTCATTTGTTTTACCTCTTCTGCAATTTCATTTTTAATGTCGTTGCTAACTTTTTTACCGTCTAGAATTGTCATGTTTTATGGTTTTCAATTGTTTTGATTTGAATATAATTTTGAAAGTATTAACTATTTAGATTCTAAGCTATTCTTAATTTCCTCAAAATAATCCTCATGTAAATTAGCAGGCAATTTATGCTCACTATTAGACCACTTTAAATCATATTCAAATTGATATTCTACTTTTTCTATTTTTGAATAATACTGTATTTTAATCAACTTAGGAGTTTCTTGATCATAGGATTTAAAAACATCAATTAATTCTATTAAAAATTCAGTACCACTCATCTGTATTCCTATTTGAGAATCATGATCGTCCTTATCTTTAATTTCACCATAACTAAGCAACTCATCCTTAATGTGATAAAAAGGTTTAAAAGTCAACCAATCCTCTTCAGCAATACCCATTGCATAAATTACTTCTAAATCCCTAACTTCCTCATCGCTTAAATAGTCAAAACATATTTCCACTATCTCACTAACAGCTTTAAATACTTCTTCGTGAAACTTTGGTTTGTCTGTTTTGTAATTCATTTAGATATTAATTGAGAAAATTATCTCGGCATGTTTTTCATCATCTGCATCATACGTTTTCCGCCACCGCCTTGCATCATCTTCATCATTTTACTCATTTGAGTAAATTGTTTTAACAATTGGTTTACCTCTTGAACTGAAGTTCCTGACCCCTTACCTATTCGCTTCTTTCTACTTGCATTTATGATTGACGGGTTAGCACGCTCATCTGGTGTCATAGAATGAATAATAGCTTCAATACCTTTGAAAGCATCATCATCGATGTCAATATCTTTCATCATTTTACCAGCTCCTGGTATCATACCAATCAAGTCCTTCATGTTACCCATTTTCTTGATTTGCTGAATTTGTTTTAAGAAATCATCAAACCCGAATTGGTTTTTGGCAATTTTCTTTTGAAGTTTTCGTGCCTCCTCCTCATCATATTGTTCTTGAGCACGCTCCACAAGAGACACCACATCACCCATTCCTAAAATACGATCTGCCATACGTGATGGATAGAACACATCAATCGCTTCCATCTTTTCACCTGTACCAATAAATTTAATTGGTTTGTTTACAACAGACTTAATAGAAATTGCTGCACCACCTCTAGTATCACCATCTAATTTAGTAAGAATAACACCATCAAAATTAAGAACATCGTTAAAGGCCTTAGCTGTATTTACAGCATCTTGACCTGTCATAGAATCTACAACAAACAATGTCTCTTGCGGTTGAATGGCTTTATGAATATTAGAAATCTCGGTCATCATGGCTTCATCTACTGCCAAACGACCAGCGGTATCTATGATTACAACATTATGACCATTTGCTTTTGCATGCGTAATACCTGCTTGCGCAATAGCTACAGGATCATTATTACCTTTATCACTATAAACCTCAACATTGATTTGCTCACCAACAACGTGTAACTGATCTATCGCAGCAGGACGGTAAACATCACAGGCTACCAATAAAGGTTTCTTTGTTTTTTTGTTTTTAAGATAATTAGCCAGTTTACCAGAAAAGGTTGTTTTACCAGAACCTTGTAAACCCGACATTAAGATTACACTAGGATTGCCTGAAAGATTAATCCCTTCAGCATCACCTCCCATAAGTTCGGTTAATTCGTCCTTAACGATTTTAACCATTAATTGACCTGGCTGAAGTGTCGTTAATACATCTTGTCCAAGCGCTTTTTCCTTTACTTTATTGGTAAATTCCTTTGCTATTTTAAAGTTAACATCGGCATCTAAAAGCGCACGTCTTACTTCTTTTAAAGTCTCTGCAACATTGACTTCCGTAATACTACCATGACCTTTGAGTACGTGTAGCGCTTTATCTAACTTTTCACTTAAATTATTAAACATAATCTTTATCTCTTTTTGGAAGTTGCAAATTTAAGAATTTACAAGAGATATACGAATGTGAAATGTACAAATATAGCCTAATGCCCTAACTTGTATGTAAAAGAAAAGAGTTGCCTAGCACTGGACAACTCTTTCTACCAACTTAAACATACTAAATTTACTAACTAATCTAGCGGTTTTATTTAATCACAGCCTCTTTCTAAGACAAGAATATTGTCTCCGCTATGTAATTCTAAATGATCTTCTTGACATTCTACCACAAGCCATTGCCCAGTTACGACCTGTATGTTTGTTCCAGTAACATTTGAAAACTCAACAATAACTCCATCTGCAGATTGTGAAGTTGTCCAAGTAGCATCTATTGTAGTATCGTTATTATAAATTATAACGTTTTGACTATTAGCTTCAAAATCGAAATTCCATGTCATTAGGTTGTCACTTCCATTATAGTTTACAGCATTCCAAATACAGGTGGTTAAAAATGTATCTACCTCTTCTTCACTACAGGTATTTGAACAATCTTCTACAATTAAATTATGGGATAGTATCTCAAAAACACTTGGATCACCAGCTAAAGATACTCTTGAATAAATTGTCTGAATAGGTGTTGTAGAATTTGTAAATGGATTTGGTAAAGCACCAACTTCAGTTTCTGCATCCTGTAATGTTAAGTAAAATGTATATTCAACATCGTCATTAGTACAATTAGCAAAAATTAGGTTTAGATCAAATAGTGCGACACCATCTACATTGCCATCATCTTGGTCACACACTGTTAGGTCATAGTTACCAAAGCACTCAAAAGGATTTTCTTCACCACACGTTAGAATTAACACATCATCACCTTGATTAAACACCAATTCATCTTCATTGCATTCTTGTAAGTACCAGAAACCATTATAATCGCCTAATGATGGATCAAAATTGATGACAATAAACACACCGTCATCATCTGTACTGATATCCCAAGTACCACTATACGGCATGTCGCCTTGATACATTGTAAAGAGACTATTGTTTTCTGAAAATTGAAAATATGTCATCGGTGACGTATAACCATTAATTGTAGGCTCTATGTAACAAGACATTAAATAATCACTTACTTCTGACTGGTTACAGCTAGGCGCTTCATAACAGTCTTGTTGTAACTGTAAAGTCGTATCGCCTCGTGTTATTGTAAGTTCTGGATTGTCATCACTACTTTCACCACAATCTACAATTAGCCATTCACCGCCTAAATCGTCTTGAAAAGACGTTAATTCTGAAATTGTGAGCATCAAACCATTATCTGTAGACGATAAGTTATAAAAACCCCCAATAAATGATGTTGTATCTCCTTCGGTAATTTGTAACTCTCCATTTTCATAAAACACCATTTGAAGATTAGCATATGCATTATTACCATCTGTAAAATTCCAAGGACATTCTTGTAGAATAGGACTTATTTGTACTTCTGTACAATTGTTTTCTTCCTCATTACAATCATCATCTGCTAATTCAATAGCTTCTGCCAACTCTTGGTTTGAATTTACCTCAACAACATCTCCATTAGCATATTCTAAAGAAACAGGAAAGTTAAGACTTACAATTAAAGCATTGTCATCATCTTCTAAATCTTCAAGAAAAACATAAAGTTCTTCATCGTTATTAATCACTACTGTTTCCGTTAAACTAAAGGCAGAATCAAAGACTGAAAAAGATATTGGGTATACAAAATCTACACATTCTATAATATCATTTTCCTCAGCATTACAATTCGTAATGTAGTTTGTTAATTGGTCTTCATTTTCAATTGTAACCTCCGAGTAATCACTAAAAATAATTGTAATAGGAAACACAAAATCCATAACATCGCTATTACTGATGTTATTATAAAGCGTTTCTAATTCTTCCAAATCCTCTAAAGTTTCTATAACATAAGTAGCATCACCTACTACAATTGTAACAGGAAGTTCTACAGAAAAACAACTGGATCCATCTAAGATATCATCCGCTGATCCATCGTTTGATGATGTCATTGTCATTAAACTTGAAAGAGATGAATTAGCTAAAATGGTTTCTTGCTCTGAAGGATTATCGATGTTCGTTTCTTCTTCTTGACATGAAAAAAACCCTAGAAGCGCCATCATGAATAAGAGGAAGATATGATTGATTTTTATTTTCATTGCCTTTTTGCTTAGTTTATTATAAAACAGCTAACAATCTGAATCTCCTACCTTAAGGTTTTAAAAAAAATTATTTATAATTTGCGACCCGCAAAAACCGGTTATGAGCCAACCTCTACACGATAATATTTGTGATGAATCTCTCTTTGAGCGTTTTTACAAAAAACATTCTAAGAACCTTCATGACTTTTTATATTACAAATTTGGTGACCATTTAAATCCACAAGACAAAGTTCAAGAAGCTTTTGTGAAATTATGGCAGAATTGCGGTAAGGTTGCTCCAGCTAAAGCAAAAAGCTATCTATTTACTACAGCGAATAATTTAATGCTCAATGCTGTATCACATCAAAAAGTAGTTTTAAAATACAATTCTAAACCACATAAGAGCTTTACTAATGAGTCTCCCGAGTTTGTATTACAAGAAAAAGAGTACCACGAAAAAATACAAAAGGCACTTGCTAATCTTACCGAAGCCCAAAGAACTGCTTTTTTATTAAATAGGATTGAAGGAAAACGTTTCAAGGAAATAGCAGAAATCTTAAATATTTCTACTAAAGCGGTTGAAAAACGTATATATGGAGCCCTAAAAAAACTACGTGAAGATATTGATGGAATTTAAAGGGTAGGAGTTTTGAAACCTAAATTGTTATATAAGTGAAATGGAAAGAGAAGAACTCATAAAAAAATGGTTAGATCATAACCTCAACCCTGAAGAGCAAAAGGCTTTTGAGCGTTTAGAGGATTACGATCAATTAACAAAAATGAGCAGTGCTATAAAGTCATTTAAAGCACCTGAATTCTCTGTGGAAAATACTTTCAACAATTTAAAATCTAATCTAAAACCTAAAGAAAAGAATAGCAGAAATTGGATAAAACCGTTAATGAGAATTGCTGCCGTTTTAGCTATCAGTTTTAGTGTTTATTATTATTCAACAACATTAGATTCTAATTTTGAAACCACCATTGCGCAACAAACAGTTGTAGAGTTACCAGATGCTTCAACCGTAGACTTAAATTCTAATTCTACACTTTCATTTAATAAAAGTGATTGGAAAACCAATAGAGAAGTAAAATTAGATGGCGAAGCATTTTTTAAAGTTGCCAAAGGCAAAAAATTTGATGTTATTACCGAAGATGGTATCGTTACAGTATTAGGAACTCAGTTTAATGTAAAACAACGCGGATCTTATTTTGAAGTAACATGCTACGAAGGTTTAGTACAGGTAACCTACGATAATACATCTCAAAAATTAAAACCAGGTTACACTTTTAAAGTCATAGATGGGAAACAATTTGCAGAAGAAAAAGAAGTTGCCACGCAGCCTAGCTGGTTGCGTGGTGAAACTAACTTCACCAATGTTCCTTTAAAATATGTGTTTTTAGAACTTGAAAACCAATATGATTTAAAAGTTGATGCCTCTACTATTGATACTTCTCGCTTATTCGCAGGAAGCTTTACGCATAAAAATTTAGATTTAGCCTTGAAATCTATAACAATACCATTACATTTAAGCTATAGCAAGTCGGGTAAATCTATTACAATAAAGCGTGAATAAACTATTACAAGCTATAGTTTTTTATTTCCTAATTATTGCCTTTTGTAATCTTTCTTATGGTCAGAATCAAAAGGATAAGCTACCTCTCGCTCAAATCATTACTCAATTAGAATCTCGATACAGTATTAAATTTTCTTACGAGACCTCAACAATTGAAGACATTTTAGTAGAACCTTTAAATCCTGAGCTTTCATTAGAGGAGGCTCTTGCACAGCTCAAAACTTATACTAACCTTAATTTTGAAATATTAAGTAGTCGTTTTATAGCTATAACACCGACGCTTCAATCTGAACAAAATAAAACAATTCAACATTTAGAAGAAGTTGTCATTAATAACTACCTAACTAAAGGGATTTCTAAAACCAATAATGGAACCATTGAAGTAGACAATACTTCTTTTAATATTCTACCAGGTCTTATTGAACCCGATGTATTACAGATAGTACAAAAACTTCCAGGTGTTATTAGTGTAGACGAACGTATTTCTAACCTTAACGTCAGAGGTGGTACAAATGATCAAAACTTAATATTATATGAAGGCATGCGCATGTATCAATCGGGTCATTTTTTTGGATTAATATCTGCGTTTAATCCTTATTTATCCGAAGAAATAAGCATTTCAAAAAATGGTACAAGTGCCAAATTTGGCAATGGTGTTTCTAGCACAATAGCCATTGACAACTCTGATGATATTAACGAAAAATCAAGTGCTGGCTTAGGTGGAAATTTATTGAGCGTTGATGGTTTTGCAAAAATACCTTTATCTAAAAAGACTGAATTGCAGCTTTCGGCTAGGCGATCTTTTACCGACCTTATAGCTTCTACGACATACGACTCGTACTTTGATCGTATTTTCAATGATTCAGAATTAAACACTTCTAATGATGTAAACACATTATTATCTTTAGATGAACGTTTTCTATTTTATGATTTCAATGCTAAATTTTCATATGCTATTGATAAGTCTTCAAATCTGAGTGTTAACCTGTTGAACATTTATAATAATCTAGATTATAATCAGGTATTTACAACATCAAATAATAATTTTCAAGAAACTCGAAGTGCTCTAAATCAAGTTAGTTATGGAGCTACAGCCAAATATTCTAAAGATTGGAACAAGGAAACAAACACATCCGTTCAAGTCTACTACTCTAATTATGATTTGGCTGCAGAGAATAATGACATTACTAGTAACCAAAGACTTATTCAAGAAAATGAAGTCACTGATTTAGGCTTAAGGTTTGATGTTTCAAAAACCATAGACAAACTCACAAAATTTAGTAGTGGTTACCAATTTAATGAAGTTAGCGTAGAGGATTTAGAGGATGTTACAAATCCTGTTTTCACAAGCTATAAAAAAGAAATCATAAGAACCCATGCGCTTTTTGGCGAATTACAATGGAAATCCGAATCTAGAAATACCTATATGAGGTTTGGTGCCAGAATCAATTATTTTGAAAAACTCTCAGAATTTTTAATGGAGCCAAGGTTAGCATTTAACCAGAAGATATCTGACCATATCAGACTCGAAATTTTAGCTGAACTAAAAAGCCAATCCATAACTCAAATAGTCGATTTACAACAAGATTTTTTTGGAATAGAAAAAAGACGATGGCAATTAGCTAATAACGATAACGTTCCTTTAACTAAAAGTCAACAAGTTTCCGCTGGTCTAAGTTATAATTTTAATGGTCTTTTAATTTCATCTGAAGGTTATTATAAAAACGTTTCGGATATTTCTTCTCGAAGTCAAGGATTTCAAAATCAATTTCAGTTTACAAATGATATTGGCTCGTACACCATCACAGGCTTCGATTTTTTAGTTAATAAGCAATTCAACAACTTTAGTACATGGCTTAGTTATACCTATAGTAACAACAACTATAAATTCGAAAATTTAAATGAAGGCCTCACTTTTCCAAACTCATTAGATTTAAGACATGTCGCAAATGCCTCGGTTACTTACAGTATAGATAATTTTAAGGTGGGTTTAGGTTTGAATTGGCATTCCGGACGACCATTTACATTACCATCAGAAACACAAAATGATGCTAATTCTAGCATAGAATACAATTCACCTAACAGTTCAAGGTTAGACGATTATTTTAGAACTGACATTTCTGCTATCTATGATTTTAAACTTTCAAAAGGAATAAAAACCCAAGTTGGTGCTTCAATATGGAATATTTTTAATCAAACCAATATCATCAATCGTTACTACATCTTAAATCCTGATGATAATATTGTAGAGGTTAATAATAGGTCTTTAAAATTTACACCAAATTTAAGTTTGAGAGTCAATTTTTAATTGTTTATTGTAGTACCAATCAACATTATAAATGCAAATAAAGAATCACTGTAAGCTACTACTAACCTTTTTTTTTGGTCTTTTTTATCAAATTTCAACGGCACAAAACAAAGATAATTCTATATTTATCATTCCTGAAATCGTAGTCGGAAAAACCTTAGAAGCCAATACATTTTTTCCAGAAACTAAACTTCAAAAAGACCTTTTTCTTAGTTTAGGAAAATACAATTTTGACAAAAATAAAGAATGGGCTGCAAGGTTAAATTATCCTAAAACAGGTATTACCTTAGGTTATACAGACTTTGGTAATAGTGAAAAGGTTGGGCACGCTTATACCCTAATGCCTTTTATAGAATTTTCAATTTTAAAAAAAACAGTTGAAGGCTTAAATCTACAAGTAGGCATTGGTGGTTCTTATATGGACACACAGTACGACGCAACAACTAACCCTTTCAACAAGGCAATAACCACTAAAATTAACTGGTCATTTCGGTCTTTTTTATACTATAATGTCTTTAAATCCGAAACATTATCTTGGAGATTTGGTTTAGGCTATTTGCACCATTCCAATGGTCATACAAGTTTACCAAATCAAGGATTAAATTCTTTAGCAGCTAGTATTTCTACAAAGATTGACACAAAAAAACAGCACCTAGATTTCGAAAAACCTAAGTTCAGCTCAAAATCTCAATCCTACTTTTCTACAAGAATTGGCATCGGACAAAATGTACTGTCGGAAAAATTTAATACTAAAAAAGAGGTTTTTACTTATGCTGCTTCAGCAGGAAAAATCATAAACAATACCTTTAAATTTGGCGGTGGTTTTTACTATAGATTTTACGAGCATTATTATGATTACATCAATAATAATGAAGTTTTGGTTGAAGAAGATTATCCACATTTTAGAGACAATGCATATGGCTATGCTACCAATTTTGGGCTTTTTGCTACTGCAGAACTATTAATGAGCCATATAGGTTTTGAATTTGAATTAGGCTTAAATGTCTACAAACCCTTCTATAAAATTGATTGGAGACTTAATCAAGGCTATGATTACGAAAATGCCAATGGCGAAACCATCGAAGTCTTAGGTGAGCTCGATTGGTACTACGAAATAAAACGAACCGTTTCTGCTAGAATGGGCTTAAAATACTACCTATGGTCAACCAATACTGCGCCTAAACATAACATTTTTATTGGCGCACATATCAATGCCAATCTTGGCCAAGCGGATTTTACTGAATTGAGTTTAGGCTATGTTTATCGCTTTAATAGTAAAGAAAAAAGTTAATTTACATACGCTCTGGTACATTAATACCTAGTACGTTAAATGCATTTTTAATAGTTTGCCCAACTGTTTTAGATAATTGAACTCTAAAAATTTTCTCCTCTTCTTTATCAGCTCCTAGAATTGAAACATTTTGATAGAACGAATTAAAATCCTTCACCAAATCGTAGGTATAGTTTGCTATCAAAGCAGGACTATGTTGCTCCGCTGCATTCTGAATGACTTCAGGAAATTGTTCTAACTGTTTTAAAAGTTGCTTCTCCTTTTCATGTAAAGACAGTTCACTTACTACTGTAGAATTTATTGCGTCTTCTGACTTTCTTAATATAGACTGAATTCTTGCATAAGTATATTGAATAAAAGGCCCTGTGTTACCTTGAAAATCAATAGATTCTTTTGGATCGAATAAAATGCGTTTTTTAGGGTCTACTTTTAGGATGTAATATTTTAAAGCACCTAAACCAATGGTTTTATATAGAGCTTTCTTCTCTTCTTCATTATACTCATCTAGCTTTCCTAACTCTTTGGATATTTCTTCCGCAGTATCTGCCATTTCTTGAATGAGATCATCAGCATCTACAACGGTTCCTTCTCTACTTTTCATTTTTCCACTTGGTAAATCTACCATACCATAACTTAAATGGTATAAGTTCTTTGCCCAATCAAAACCAAGTTTTTTTAGAATTAAGAACAGCACCTTAAAATGATAATCTTGCTCATTCCCTACGGTATAAACCATACCACCTACATCTGGAAAATCTTTAATACGCTGAATCGCTGTACCTATATCTTGCGTCATGTAAACCGCAGTACCATCACTACGCAATACTATTTTTTCGTCTAACCCATCTTCGGTTAAATCACACCAAACCGAACCATCTTCCTTTTTAAAGAATACACCTGTTTTTAAACCTTCCGCAACAAACTCCTTTCCTAAAAGATAAGTATCACTTTCGTAATAGTATTTATCAAAATCGACTCCTATGGCTTTATAGGTTTCCTCAAAACCATCATATACCCAACCGTTCATTGTCTTCCAAAGTGCAACAATTTCTTCATCACCAGCTTCCCATTGACGGAGCATTTCTTGAGCTTCATTGAGAATAGGTACTCTTGACTGAAAATGCTTTATACATAAAGCAATTATTTTCTTTTCTTCTAAATCTTTTATATCCGAGATTTGATCTGATAAAAAATTAAAATTTGTCTGAATTTTTCTAAATTTATCTTTTTTTGTCAGTATTTCAACATCTAAAGCGTCATTTTTATCTAAAGAGAAATCAGATATAAGTGAACTTTTAAGAAGAGGAATAGCGAACAATTGTTCTTCAGAAAAAGAATCTTTTAAATATTCATTTAAGGCCTCTTGAAAAGCATTTTGAATAACAACTAAATTTGGTTCTTTTTCATTATTTAATACAGGTATCGCTCTTTTATTAGAATTAATATCTTCTAATAACTTTTTATATTCATTAGAGGCAGATTTATAAATTTCATTTAATTCTCTTTTGTAAGCCTTATCGAACTCTACATAATAATTACCAACAAGTTTATCGCCTTTTAAGCCTGTAGACTCTGGAGTTTCTCCATTTCCAAAACGTTGCCAAGCCAACATACTTTTACAAATATGAATACCTCTATCGTTAATGATTTGGGTTTTGTAAACCTTTTTTCCTGAGGCTTTTAAAATCTCAGAAACACTATAACCTAAAAGCACGTTTCTAACATGTCCTAAATGCAAAGGCTTGTTGGTGTTAGGAGAAGAATATTCTACCATAATGGCTTTATCGTCCTTATCGGTGACAAAACCATAATTTTCATTTTGCTTTATAGATTCGAAGAAACTTAGGTAATAAGTATCACTAATTTCAATATTCAAGAAGCCTTTAACCACATTGAAACCTTTTACCAAATCCACATTATCTTGCAGATATTGACCAATTTGCTCACCAATTACAACTGGGTTTCCTTTTACCACACGTAGCATCGGAAACACAACAACTGTAACATCTCCTGCAAACTCCTTACGAGTAGCTTGAAATTCTACAGATTCTAATTCGGCTTGAAATAACGCTTTTACTGCGGCTTTAACATGTAATTCTAAAGTCTCTTGAAGATTCATTATTGCTAGTACTTGGTATTATTAAAACGTCTGCAAAGATAGAAGTTTTATTATGTTTTCTTATGCTTATCTAAAGCTTATAAATAATTACTGTCATTCCCTCTAAAAAGTCAAATCGATTTCAATAACAAAAGGCTTTATTCAACTTAAAACAATTTATGTAAACAACTAAAAAACAACACCTTAAATAAGACGTGCATTTCATCGACAAACATGTATTTTTTCCAAGATTTCTGCCGTTTGTCGATACATTGGTTTTACTCATACATTTCAGCTGTCACTTCATCTAATTTATCGGTATTAAAACCTAATTATTAGCATATTTGTCGACATAATAGCACTTTTGGATTGCTATTAACTCAATGTCCCAAACATTAATGAGGCCTAAATATCAAACATTAACCCTGTTGTTATTGTTTAGTGTTGACTTACTTTTTAAATCCCTCTTTAAAAGTTTTTTACACCAAAACATTTCAATTCGATACATTGCTATACGAAGATGAAGCGGTTTGCTATAATAATTGCTTGTTTTCTATCCCTTTTTGTTTTTTCCCAAAACGAAAAGATAGATAATCTTACCGTTCAGTTGGCGTACCAAGAACAGGACTCAACTAAGGTGGATATATCTGTATTACTTATTGATGAACTTTTAAAAATAGGGAACTACGACAAAGCTTTATTATACGTTAACCAAACCTCAAAATTGTCTGAAGACATTAACTATACTAAAGGTCTTGCAGAAAGCAGTTATTACAGAGCCTTAATTTTCGCAAAACGCAATGATTACTATAATGCCATTGACAATTATAATAAATCTAAAAAATACTATGCCCAGATAAAAGATACTCTTGGAGTAGCTAAAGTGAGTAATAGTATAGGTTTGTTAGAAATAAAAAGAGGTAATTATGGTATTGGACTTCAAAACTCTTTATCTGCTATAGAGATTTTTGAAGAACAAAACTTAAAAGAAGAGTTAAGTACGGCTTATAATAATCTTGCTGAAGCTTACTACAAAACACACCAAACCGATAAGGCTTTAGATTACAATTTTAAAGCCCTTGAAATAAGGCGTATTATTAATGACAGTGATGGCATTATAGCTTCTACTAAAAACATCGCAGAACTTTATTCAATTTCAAAAGAACACAGAAAAGCTATTGAGTATTACGAAAAAGTACTTCAAATCCTAGATCCTGAAAAAGACAAAGCCTTAAGAGGTGAGATATTACCAAAATTAGGTAGTGAATATTTGCGTTTTAATGAGTTTGATAAAGCTTCTGAATATTTAGTTGAAGGCTTAAAGTTCAACAGAAAACAAGATAATAAAGAAGGACTTTTAAGATCTTTGAACGCTATTGGGCAATTAAACCTTCAGAGAAAAAAGATAAAATTAGCCGAAAACCAACTCGGTGAAGCTTATAAAATCGCTCAAAAAATAGACAATAAAGCTGAGCTTTTAGAAAACTACAGACTTCATATTGTATTAGATTCTACACGTGGTTATTATCAAAATGCATTTTACTGGCAGAATAAATTTTATGACTTAAAGGATTCTTTAGCAAAAGAGAAAGAACCTAAATTCCCAACAGAAATTGAAACACTTCCTATTGATAATATTATAAAGGAAGATATTAAATCTGAAAATGAAAAGTTAGATCAGGATAGCCAAACTTCAAAGTTGGTTAATCCGATTTTTTTATATGTAGCCTTAGGTTTGATTGCTATTTTGCTAGGATTAACCATCTTCAATTTTTCGAAAACGAAGCAATACAAAAGTCAACTTGTAAAACAGAAAAAAATACTTGCTGACGAACGTAAGAAAAACGAAGGTATTGCTGAACAAATTGAAAACCTAGAAGAGGTTAATCAAGTAAAAGATAAGCTTTTCTCAATTGTCTCTCACGACTTAAAAGATTCAATTTCGTCAATAAAAGCATTTTTAGATTTACTTAAAGAAGATAGTATCTCTAGGGATGAATTTTATGATTTAGTACCTGAATTAAGTGAAAACGCCAATAACGCTTCTGCATTGTTATTCAACTTATTAAACTGGTCTAAATCTCAAATGCAGAATTTAGAACCAAAACCTGAGCTGTTTAATATTCAGGAAGTTTTCCATAATAAGATTGCTTTAGTTGAGCAAAAAGTGGAAGACAAACGCATTGTATTAATTGATGAATCTCAGCGTGATTTTGCTTACGCTGACAAGAGTATGTTAGAAATTGTGATTCAGAATTTAATTACTAATGCGGTAAAATTCAGTAGAACTGGCGACGTCATCACAGTGTCTAACCAAGACGTAAATGGCAAAGCATTAATCTGTGTTGAAGATACTGGTGTTGGTATATCTAAAGAAAATATTGACAAGCTATTTAATGCTAATAAAAACTTCACCACCATCGGTACAAAAAACGAAAAAGGCACAGGTCTTGGACTCACCATTGCTAAAGATTTAGTTGAACTTAACAATGGTAGAATTTGGGTTGAAAGTACCGTGAATGTTGGTAGTAAATTCTTTATTGAGCTGCCAAAAGCTTCGCCTCAGGTTTAATTTTCTTTTGGCAAAAACACCTCTGCCATCATACAACGAGCACTACCTCCACCACAAGTTTCGATAGTTTCTAAACAACTTGATAAAATCTCACAATGTTTTTCAATGGCATTGGTTTGAGCTATTGTTAAACTGCTATGAGCAGATGCGCTCATAATCAAATAACGCTTATCTTTTCCTCTAAGCTGCAACATATTTCCTGCAAATTGATGCATCTGCGCTTCTGTGATAGAGATAATTTCTTTGCCATCTTGTTTAAGATGCTTTACTACGTTCTTACGTTCTTTCTTATCATCAATAGCATCTAGGCAAATCACCGCGAAACTTTCAGCAATGCACATCATAACATTGGTATGGTAAATAGGTAATCGCTTCCCTTCTACTGTTTGGTAAGCGGTAAAAATCACAGGAGAATATTCAAAATCTTCACAAAATTCAATAAATAAATCCTCATCTGCTCTTGGAGATAAAGCACAATACGCTTTTCTATTGGCTCTATCAAGCACAATGCTTCCTGTTCCCTCTAGAAAAAAACCTTCATCTTCAGCAGAAGTATAATCAATAATGTTTTCGATCTTAAAACCTTCTTCCTCTAGCCTCATTAATACCTCTTCTCTACGTTCTCTACGTCTATTTTCAGCAAACATAGGATAGAGCGCCACATCACCATTGGCATGAAAACTTACCCAGTTATTAGGAAAAATAGAATCTGGAGTATCTAGCGATTTATCATCATTTTCTACAACAACATTAATACCTACAGCTTGTAATTTTTCAACAAAAGCGTCAAACTCTTCTTGTGCTTTTGCATTAATTTCAGCATTCTTTAATTTTAAATCTTCCTGAAAATAATTATTGACAGCCGTTTGCTCGTTCATCCTAAAATTTACGGGACGAATCATTAAAATAGTATTAGTTGTTTGTTGCATATACTTAGTTTTAGGACTGCAAAATTACTATTTTTTTAAGCTTTTGAAATTAATCTAAACATCATTATTTAGTTAAAATCGTTAAGTTTGAAGTATAATCACATCTACCATGAAAAAACTTCTATTGTTATTTTTTATTGTTTTATCCTGCAACGAAAAAACCAAAGAAACTCAAACTGAAAATCAAGAATCTGATTATGATTTTACTACGGTTTTTGAAAAAAGTGAAGGCTCAAAAACTGCTACTTACGAAGAAACAATTGCGTATTATTCAAACTTAGCTGAAGCTTACCCAGAAATTTCAATTAAAGCTATAGGTGAAACTGATTCTGGCAAACCACTGCATATTGTAACCTTAAACACAAGCGGCTCTGGTGATGATTTTGAAAGCATCAGACAAACCCAACGAATTTTATTGATAAATAACGGCATACACCCTGGAGAACCTGATGGAATTGATGCCACTATGATGTTATACAGAGATATTGTTCAAGGGAAAATTGAAGCGCCTAAAAAAACGGTTTTGGTTACCATTCCTGTATATAATGTTGGAGGAAGTCTTAATAGAAATTCTACTTCTAGAACTAATCAAAACGGACCTGAAGCTTATGGCTTTAGAGGAAATGCACGCAATTATGACTTGAACAGAGATTTCATTAAAGCTGACACTAAAAATGCAAGAACTTTTGCCGAAATATTTCACTTAGTACAACCTGATGTATTTATTGACAATCATGTAAGTAATGGTGCCGATTATCAATACACACTAACACACTTATTTACACAACATAATAAACTAGGAGGTGAATTGGGCGACTATCTTCATACCGAAATTATGCCTAAACTTGAGGAAAAACTAGCTTCAAAATCTTGGGATATTACACCCTACGTTAATGTTTTTAATCGTGTGCCGGAAACTGGATTTTCGCAATTTATGGATTCACCAAGATATTCAACGGGTTACACAACATTGTTTAATACACTCGGAATGATGGTAGAAACGCACATGCTAAAACCTTACAAACAACGTGTTGAAGGCACTTATGAGTTAATGAAAAGCATGATAGAAATCACCGAAGAACAAGGTGATAAAATTACAGCATTACGAAAAAAACAGTCCAAAAATTGGGAAGTAGGAAAAACATATGCTTTGACTTGGGAAGTTGATACGACGAAAACCTCAACCCTGACCTTTAAAGGTTATGAAGGAGAAATGTTGCCAAGTAATATTACAGGAGCACAACGACTAAAATATGACAGAACTAAACCTTTTACTAAAGAAGTAGTTTACCAGAATTATTTTAAATCAACTTCAGAAGTTACCATTCCTAAAGCTTACATTATACCACAAGGTTGGCACAACGTTATTGATTTATTGAAATTGAATGCTATTGAAATGAAGCAATTAAAAAAAGACACTACTTTAACCGTAGAGTCTTATAAAATTTCTACTTACGAAACTCGAAATTCACCATACGAAGGTCACTATCAGCATTACGATACCAAAGTGACATCATCTCATGAAAAAGTACATTTTAAAGAAGGTGATTATATGGTTTCAACCAATCAAAAAGGCTTACGCTATTTATTAGAAACTTTAGAACCTACCGCTCCTGATTCCTTTTTTAACTGGAATTTCTTCGATACCATTCTACAACAAAAGGAACATTTCTCTCCTTATGTTTGGGAAGATAAAGCTGAAGAACTTCTTGCATCTAATCAAAAACTAAAAATGGAATTTGATGTTAAAGTTAGTTATGATGAAAAATTTGCTAATAATTGGTATGCACAATTAGATTGGTTACATAAGCAAAGTGCTAATTATGAAAAAGTGCATTTGCAGTATCCTGTTTATAGATTAGAATAGTATGGCAATTTTGAATATTAACGAAGAAGAGAGATTTATTAATTTATTCTAAATGGAATTTGAGATATTTTTAATTCACAATAAAATATGATTTGTAATAAAAAAACAGAACAATATTATAAACTTGTGTTAAAACAGAGACTAAAAGTAATATCATCATTTCCAGAAAAATTTAAGAGTTTTGATGTTAGTCTCTATGATAAATTTAAAGTTGCTCTTGCAATAAACTTAACTAACGTTATTCATATTAAATATTCATTAGACGAAGAAAAAAGTGAACTTTTAAAAGACTTACCTAAAATTATTAATTTAATAAAAGATCATTGGCAACCAGAACTAGTTAAGGTTAGTAAAGGAAGAAAACCTATATATTATGCCATGTATTGGTTGGAGTATAATTTTTTTATGAGAAAGTTATTGTCTTTCTTAGTTTTGTTTGATGTTGATGAAGTTTATTTTGAAACACTGAGAGATATAATAGACAATGACAAAGTTAAAGATGGATTATATGACTACTTGTTGTCTTATAAATTCCCTGACAGAATAATATCAGAAAACATTTATCCAGAAAAACCCAAAACAAAAATAATGGATATCATTTTTGAGAAAGATGATAACGTTTGCTCTAAAATGGTAAAAGTTTATTTAGAAAAAGAATGGTATAAAAGTTATAAAAATGCTGGTTTTTATAATTCTCATTTATTACCAGAAGAAAGATTAGATTTCTTTGGTTATTGGGCTTTTGAAGTTGCAGCTATAGTGAAAATTAAAGGTATAGACGATAGTTGTTTTAGAGACAACATGTACTACCCTAAAAATTTAATTATAAATGACTAGAGTAAAAATTACATTATCATTTTTCTTCATCTTTAACTTTATTAATAGTCAAAATCTAAATATAGATCTGCCTAATATAGAAAATGACCATAAATTAAATTATGGCTCAACACAATCAATATATATAACTAAAGACGGTATACTTATTTTTGAAAAAGACACTATACAATACTCCGAGTTAAAATACAAGTTGTATGTCACACCTTATCAAAGTGCACCTTTTACAGATTTAACCGTTTATTCTAATAGATTTGTACAGATTTTTGCTGATGCCAAAACACCCTATAAAATTGTTGATTCAGTAAAAACGGAAATTGCTGGTGTAGAAGATATGAAACATATTATATACCGTACTAATTTTGATAAAAAGTTCAATCAACGTGGTCTAGACCATAAATTACACCCTTCATTTTTTAATCTAAAACCAAAAGAAAAGTTATTAACAAGAAAACAACTAATTAGAAAAGATAGTATTGAAAAAATCGAAAATGAAAGACGTGTTAACGAGAGTAAAATGTTCCCTGATGTTCCAAATGAATGGAAATATAAAAAATTACCATATCTAATAGAAGACGTTTTATATTCTATTCGTCCTAAGGTCATTAATGAGGTTTTAGAGAAAACAACTTATAGATGTATAACTTTAACGAATAAAGGATTTAAATTAGGAGGGGAAAATGTGATGGACCTTAACTTGATAAATTTAAAAAAAATACTAGAGTCAAATAAGGTCATAATATGTTACACAGATGACACTTTAGATTATGGCACTTATCTAAAATATCTTTCAATTATAAAAGAAATAGAAAAAAATGATAATTCCTTCAAGAGAAAATATGCTACTATTGTTGAAATGTCGCGTCAGATAAAATGGTTACATAATAAATTGAATATCAGTTTCTGTAAATAGCTAATAATAAAAATAAAAGTTTCGTAATCCAACTTGTTTCAATAGCTTTTTTTTAGTCTCAAAAAAAAGAACACCATAATTATTTTAATAAGAGCTAAAATATATCCAGACAATTAAGTTAACAGAAATATAGCAATATTAATAGCAGATGTTGATATTCTTAAATAGGAGAATTCCTAATAAAAACATAACTGTTGCTATTGGTACTTAGTTTCTTTTTTAACATTCCTGCAACAAAATTTCATCAACTAAGCTCTATTTTAGTATCGTGAAAGCAAAAGTCAGTACAAATCGAATGTTTTCAATAATAGGATTAGCCGTTCTATTATTAGTTTCCCCTTGTAAAGTCAGAAATTTTATTCAGGCTGAAATTGGCATTCCTAAAACTGAAGTTTCTAACAAAAGCCAAACAACGGTTTCTCAATCCAATTGTCAGGATGTTGAACTTTCGCAAGTTGTTCAGTCCACTTCTAAACCGACTATAAAACTTTATAAACTATCTACTTTAGAGTTTTATAGTTTTCTGTTTTTCGATAATTCTGAAAAACATAGTTTTAAAACTTACACGGCCAAAACTCAAACTGAGTCTGAGGTTCCACTCTATATTTTATACCAAAACCTAAAGGTTTATTCGTAATTGATTTCCCTTAAAATTTTATAAAACGGAAGCAGTCACAACTGCTATTTTATCAATTACAATTCTGAAAAAAAGGAATAAAGCTATTCTATAATACACCTTAGTTACACTTTATACTCCCTGTTTTTCAGCACGCATTAAACCTTAAAAAAAATGAAAAAACTATTTTTAATAACTTCATTGTTCCTGATGGTTTTAGGAACAGTTGAAGCACAAGAGTTCAGCTCAGAAAAGCACAATTATGTAGTGCTTTCAAAAAATATAAAGCAATTAAATCCAGTACTACTAACCGCAACAGCTTTAGCAGATGAAGATGGCGCAAACTTCGGAGAATTCTTTGTCATTATTTGTGGAAAAACAGTACAAAACATTCCGAATAATGAAGACTTAAAACACCTTTTACAAAAAACAAAAGCTCAAAATATAAGAGTTTTTGTATGTGGAATTTCCTTAAAAAAGTTCAATATCGATCCCAATAAAATTCCGAACACCATGGAATTGACCGAAAATGGTATACTCTATGGTTTTCAATTAGCAAAGCAAGGATTTATAACACTTACTATTTAAATTCAGTCTTTTATGAAAACTACAAGTATAAAAAATGATGCTGGTTTTTTAGCCTTAGCATTAAGATTAGTGGTTGGCTGGACTTACTTTTCAGCCTTTTGGAGGCGACTGTTTTTAGCAGATAAATTAGATCCTGATACCGCAGGTTATATTGGTGAAAAATTTAATCATTTTTTGCCTCATGCCCTTGGTATAAAACCCATGATAGAATATTTGGTCACCCATCCTGAAGCCTTGTGGTGGCATATGGTAATTTTCACTATTATAGAAGGTATTGTCGGTCTATTAATAATGTTTGGGTTTTTCACCAGACTGATGAGTATTGGAGTATTCATGCTGGCTTTGGGAATTTTATTAGGTTCTGGTTGGATTGGCACAACTTGCCTAGACGAATGGCAAATCGGTATCTTAGGCATTGCTACAGGATTTCTGCTCTTCCTTTCTGGAGGCGGAAAACTTTCGATTGATAATTATCTGATTAAAAAGGATTTTAAAATCACCCAGAAAAAATCGTTTCAATGGTTAGCTTCAGGTATTTTACCTATAAAAGATCAACTTTTTTCTAAAATCGTGATTGTTGGTTCCTTTCTAATTTTAGGAATTTCATTATACACCAATCAAGTTTTTCATGGTGGGCTTTGGGGAACACTTCATAATAAATCGGTAAAACCTCATGTTGAAATTTCTAACGGAAAAATTGAGAATGACAATTTATCCTTTGAAGTTTACAGAACTGAAGGTGTTGATGTTTATGGTGCTTGGATAATTAGTATTGAACTTAAAAATTCAAATAATGAAACCGTTTTAGAACTATCTCATAATGATTTTGCTATATCCAACACATTGACAATTGATAACTATTATGTTACCAAAGTTAAACCTGGAAAACATAGTTTAATAATTCCTCTTGGAGCAAAGGCTAAACTTTCTATCCAGGATTCCAAAATTAAAAATCTGGATAATAACATCCATACCCTAAAAATCACTGATGTCAGTGGCGCAAGTTGGGAACATCAAGTTAATAATTGAACAAAAAAGCCCTAAAAGTTAATATCCTTTTAGGGCTTTCATTTTATCTTTTATCAATAAATTTTAAACTAAAATCTTAATATTGGCATAGCTATTTTCCAATGCTTTTTGAGACGCTTTACTGTCTAACCATTTCACTTTAGTAATACCTTCCTTTTCTTGAGGCAGCAGTTCACCATCAAAATCTGTTTTCATTTCAAACCAATAGGTGATTTTTATTTTATGCTTTCCATTACGTTTAAAGATATGATAGGTTGTCGGTAGCGGTTTCGTGATTTTAAGACCACTTACTTGCGTCTCCTCCTCTACTTCACGTATGGCAGTTTCTTCAATGGTTTCTTTACGCTCGGCTTTCCCTTTAGGCAAATCCCATTTATCATTTCGGTAAATGAATAGAACTTCACCTTTAGCATTAAAAACCTTACCACCACCTGCTACAACGTTTGGTAACAGTTTCAAAAACTTTTTTAAAAGTTTATCTGGATCATCATGAATGAGATGTACAGCTTGTAAATCTGTTTTATTAAGTGTCTTAATTACCTTTCCGATGTTTACAGATTTTAGAAGATATGATTTAAAATCTGTTTCTTTTTCAATTTTTGTAGTTAAGATTATTGGTTTATCTCCAACATATATAGTGTGCATAAAAGATTTTTTATCGCATTACTTATGTAAAAGTATTATTTTTTATTGGAAAGCTTTTCAAATGAAAATTAATTTAAATTAAAATTTCCCAACTTTTAAAATTCACTATTTTTGCATCATGATTTTTAACAAAGAAACCGCAAAGAAAACCGCAGAGGTTTTATTGCAAGTTAACGCTATAAAATTACAGCCCGACAATCCGTTTACTTGGGCTTCTGGCTGGAAATCGCCAATTTATTGTGACAATAGAATAGTCCTTTCCTTCCCTCTCATTAGAAATTACATTAGGGAAACCATGGCAAGACACATCGAGCACCACTACGGCAAACCTGATGTTATTGCAGGTGTCGCTACAGGTGCCATTGGTATTGGAGCTTTGGTGGCAGAATACCTTAACCTTCCTTTTATCTATGTTAGACCCGAAGCTAAAAAGCATGGTCGTCAAAACCAGGTTGAAGGTTTTATTGAAAAAGGTCAGACTGTTGTAGTTGTGGAAGACTTAATCAGCACCGGAAAAAGTAGTCTTAACGCTGTTGCTGCATTGAAAGAAGCTGATTTACACGTAAAAGGCATGGTGGCAATTTTCTCTTACGGATTTAATGTGGCTAGTGAAAATTTCAAAGAAGCTAATATTGAATTGAACACACTAAGCAATTACGAAAATTTGCTTGAACAAGCTCTTGAAACCAACTACATTACAGAAAAGCAACAAGACATTTTAGCACAATGGAATGCCAATCCTAGCGAATGGAACGCTAATTGATAATAATATGTAGAATCGTTTAATTGTTGAAATGTTTTTAAAACGAACTTTTGATTAACAGCTAAGCGATTAAACTATTAAACAACAAAAAAATGAATTTAGAATCTCCAAAGGTTACTTTAGATAAATCAGCAGAAGAAACATTCAATTTTCTATCTGATGTCAAAAACTTCGAAGCTTTAATGCCAGAAAACATTAGCAAATTTGAAGTTTTAGACGATGATAAATTTCTTTTTGCTCTGAAAGGTATGCCTGAAATCGTACTTAAGAAAAAAGAAACAATTCCACATAGCAAAATTGTTTTAGGTGCAGCTGGTGGCAAATTAGATTTTGCCTTAACTGGTCATATCACTGAAGTAGATGCTAACAAAAAAAGTGAAGTACAATTAACTTTTAATGGCGAATTTAATGCTATGATGGCTATGATGATTAAAGGGCCTATTAGTAAATTTATAGAAACTTTAGCTACAAATATGAAAACTGCTGTTTAATACAGCAGTTTTACTTCTTTAAGATTAAAGCTTTTTATTATATCCTTTTCCGTCCAAACATTAAGCTTTCCATCTTCTGAAACCCCTTTTATTATTCCAGAAAACATTTCATTATCTAACAATTGAAATGTTGAAGGTTTTTCTTTTCTAAAAAGTAAAGTTTCGTATTCCTCTTTTATTTCACTAAACTTTCTAGACTCTAGTTTTTCAAAATAAAATTGCAGGTTTTTTAGGATTTTAGATAAAATTTCGTCCTTATCATAAGTCACTCCTGTGAGCAAAGTCAGTGAAGACGCTTGAGGTAAATTGTCAAAAAACTTCTGGTTAACATTAAGTCCAAAACCTAAAACAGTGCCTTTTAAAGCATTATTTTTTATGACATTCTCAATTAAAATCCCACATATTTTTTGATCTGCTGACAAAATGTCGTTAGGCCATTTAATACTTAATTTCGGAATTTCTAATGCTTCTAAAGTCTTTAAAATTGCTAAAGCCATAACCATACTTATATAAAACTGCTGTTCAATTTTTAGATTCGGCAATCTCTTAAACACACTAACAGTAAGGTTTTTGCCCTTTTCTGCTTGCCACATCGTACCCATTTGCCCACGTCCTTCTTCCTGAGATTCAGTTACTACAACCGTGTAATCATCAGGTATTCCTGCAGACACCATCTCTTTAAGATACGTGTTTGTAGAGTCAATGGCATTAAGTTTGATAATGTACATTAAAACAGTAGTTTTATTTTATAGATTTGTTAAGACAAAATAAGGCTTACAAGTACTAAAAAAATAATAACTTTGCATAAATTTAATTCAATTTAATGACGAAAGAAAAAGCTAGTGCAGACCAACTCATTACAACTATCATAGCTGGTATTGAAGAGGTAAAAGGTAAAGAGATAACAATTTTAGATTTAAGAGAAATAGAAAATACGGTTTGTGATTATTTTATAGTTTGTGAAGGTACTTCTAATACACAAGTTAACGCAATCGTCAATTCCATCCAAAAACTAGTTAGCAAAACCCTCAAAGACAAACCTTGGCATGTTGAAGGCACCGACAATGCTGAATGGGTACTTATAGATTATGTAAATGTTGTAGTTCATGTTTTTCAAAAACACATCAGAGATTACTACGACATAGAGAGTCTATGGGGAGATGCTAAAACCACACAAATAGAAACAAGTTACTAAATAGACAAAAGCTACTAATGGCAAAAGACAATAAAAACCTAAATAAAAAACCTAAGCTTAATCCGTATTGGATATATGGAGTTATCATTGCAATATTTCTAGGAATTCAATTTTTCTCTGGAGGTTTTGGTGAATCTACAGGTAAACAAACGACACCTAATGAATTTTTTACTTACCTACAAAGTGGTGATGTAAAAAAGGTAGAGATTATAAACAATCGTGAAGCGAGAGTTTACTTAACATCAGAAGCTCAGGACAAAGAAATCCATAAAAGTTCTAAACCGAATAGTATATTTCCTTCCGTAACGGCATCTCCAAATTATAAATTTGAATTCGGTGATTTAACCTTATTTCAAGAAGAAATTAACAAAATAAAAGCTGAAAACAACTTAAATGTTACTGTAGCTTTTAAAACCGAACACAATGTTTGGGGCGACTTCTTGTTAACATTACTTCCTTTCATTTTAATTATCGGAGTGTGGATTTTCATCATGCGTAGAATGTCATCTGGTGGTGGCGGAGGTGCTGGTGGACAGATTTTCAATATTGGAAAATCTAAAGCAAAACTCTTTGATGAAAAATCAGATACTAAAACTTCTTTTAAAGATGTTGCTGGTTTAGAAGGGGCAAAAGAAGAAGTACAAGAAATTGTAGATTTCTTGAAGTTTCCAGAAAAATACACCTCTTTAGGTGGTAAAATTCCTAAAGGTGCATTGCTTGTAGGACCTCCTGGAACAGGTAAAACCTTATTAGCAAAAGCAGTTGCTGGTGAAGCAAAAGTACCGTTCTTTTCACTTTCTGGTTCTGATTTCGTAGAGATGTTTGTAGGTGTTGGAGCTTCTCGTGTAAGAGACTTATTTAAACAAGCTAAAGAGAAATCTCCTTCAATCATTTTTATTGATGAGATTGATGCTATCGGTAGAGCAAGAGGAAAAAATAATTTCTCTGGCTCTAATGATGAACGTGAAAACACATTGAATCAACTCTTAACAGAAATGGATGGTTTTGGTACAAATACAAACGTTATTGTACTAGCTGCAACTAACAGAGCAGACGTTTTAGATAGTGCATTAATGCGTGCTGGTCGTTTTGACCGTCAGATTTACGTAGACCTTCCAGACGTTAGAGAACGTAAAGAAATCTTTGAAGTTCATCTTCGTCCGCTTAAAAAAGAAGAAACTTTAGACATTGATTTCTTAGCAAAACAAACACCAGGTTTCTCTGGAGCTGACATAGCTAATGTTTGTAATGAAGCGGCCTTAATTGCTGCAAGAAAAGGTAAGAAAGCTGTAAACAAACAAGATTTCTTAGATGCCGTAGATAGAATCATTGGTGGTCTAGAAAAGAAAAATAAAATTATTACTCCTGATGAAAAACGTGCTGTAGCCTTCCACGAAGCTGGTCACGCTACAATAAGTTGGATGTTAGAGCATGCTGCTCCTTTGGTAAAAGTTACTATCGTTCCTAGAGGTCGTTCTCTTGGAGCTGCTTGGTATTTACCTGAAGAACGCCTAATTGTTAGACCAGAGCAAATGTTAGATGAAATGTGTGCCGCTTTAGGTGGTAGAGCTGCTGAAAAAGTAATCTTCAATAAGATTTCAACAGGAGCTTTAAGCGACTTAGAAAAGGTTACAAAACAAGCACGTGCTATGGTAACTATTTACGGTCTTAGTGACAAAGTAGGTAACCTAACTTATTATGATTCATCTGGTCAATCAGAATATGGTTTCACCAAACCTTACAGTGAGCAGACTGCTGAACTTATCGATAAAGAAATTTCTGATATCATTGAAGCACAATATCAACGTGCTATAGATTTATTAGAAAAGAACAAAGACAAGCTTACCGAACTAGCTGAAGTTTTACTAGATAAAGAAGTGATTTTCAAAGATAATTTAGAAAAAATATTCGGAAAACGCGCGTTTGAAAATGGAGATACTATTACAGTAGAAGCTACTGAAGAAGAGGAATAGACCTTTATAAAACCTTATAAAAAACTTAAATTAATCTTATGTTAGTTTAAGTTTTTTTATATTTGAGAATTACACCATATTTAGAGATTAATAGCAACTATTGAATGAGCTTATTTCGTAAATTCTTTGGCAAAAAAACTAATGAGCCAGAAGAAAACATACCAAATCAAGAGCGTGGCAAAT
This sequence comes from Winogradskyella sp. SYSU M77433, assembly GCF_029911945.1. Lineage (NCBI taxonomy): Bacteria > Pseudomonadati > Bacteroidota > Flavobacteriia > Flavobacteriales > Flavobacteriaceae > Winogradskyella > Winogradskyella sp. SYSU M77433. Next base: position 63,352 of record NZ_JARYTG010000010.1, read on the forward strand.
ATATGCCTGAAATCAAGTTGCCTGCTGATGAACGCTTTACTATAAACTTCAAAGCCAACGGTGGCAAATTTTTGTATTGCGAAAATATGGAAGAAATAAAAGAAAGCTTTAATGCTATCCTAGATGAAAACAATTGGCATAATGATAAAGTCTTTCTTGTAGATAATCGTCTCTCTGATTTGTTCAAAGATTTTAATCTTAATAGTACAAAGAATGCTAGTGAAAGTGCTTATTTCTTGTCTACATGTGAATATTTAATTTCTGATGATGGATCACTTTTAATTTCTTCAAATCAAATAGCAGAGAAAAAATTGATTGAATTACCTGATCATTTTATAATCTATGCTACTACAAGTCAATTTGTAGAAAATATTGGTGAAGGACTTAAAGGAATAAAAGAAAAAAGCAAGACAGCCATACCTACCAACATCACTACCATAAAGAATTTTAAAACAGATGATGATAAGGATTTTTTAACCTACGGAAGTAGTGCAAAAAACCTTTACCTACTACTATTAGAAGACCTATAATGAAAGAGTTAGCCATAAGAGCAGTTTCTGGTGCTATCTATGTTTTATTACTTGTTGGTTCATTATACCTACAAAATACATCTATTGCTATTATTGGATTTTTTGGTGTTTTGTGTCTTGCTGAGTTCAGTAAGCTTATTAAACTAAAATCTTATATCCAGTACGTTATTTTTGTACTGCTATATTCAATATTTTGGTATCTCTGCATTTATCACAATGATGCTAGAGGTAGTAATGAAGCTATTCAAATTTTATTGGTAATAACCATTTTTGTAAATCTCATTCTCATTAAAGATTTATTCACGGAAAAAAAGATTCCTCTATTTGAATCTAAACGCTATATAGCTACAACATTTTATCTTTCTAGTGGTTTTGTTTTTATGCTACTAATAGCAAATTACAGAAGTACGTTTACGCCATTATTACTTTTAGGTAGTTTTATATTGGTATGGGTAAATGATAGTTCGGCTTATTTGGTTGGGAAAAATTTTGGTAAACAGAAGCTATTTCCGAGTATTTCACCAAAAAAAACAGTTGAAGGTTTTTTAGGTGGTTTATTTTTTGCCTGTGTATCCAGTTATTTTATCTCTTTATATTTTGAAGGTTTAGAGTTTAATAGTTGGCTAATTTTAGCAATAATTGTGAGTGTTTTGGGTACATTTGGGGATTTAATAGAATCTAAATTTAAAAGACAAGCTGGTGTTAAGGATAGTGGAGTGATAATGCCAGGTCATGGAGGTTTACTAGACCGGTTAGATTCTGTTATCTTTGCAGCACCATTTATTTATTTATTTTTAAGAATTATAACCTATGTTTCATAAAGAAGGTCATAAAATTATATTCGTTACATTAGTGATAGTGGTTGGAGCTATTTTCTTAATTGATGAATTTGCTACTAACGAATGGTTGCGAAAAGGCTTAATGCTAGCCTTTTTAATATTCTTTTTATTAATACTTCAGTTTTTTAGGAATCCTAAACGCAATACGCATCCTAACGAAAAACAAGCATTATCTCCGGTTGACGGCAAGGTTGTTGTTATAGAAGAGGTTTTTGAAAAAGAAGTTTTTAATGATAAACGTATTCAGGTTTCTGTATTTATGTCGCCTATAAACGTTCATGTTACTCGATATCCTATAAGTGGTAATGTAAGCTATAGCAAATATCATCCTGGTAAATATTTAGTGGCTTGGCATCCTAAAGCTAGTGAAGAAAATGAACGTACTACTGTAGTTGTGGAGAATAAAGGTTTTGGAAAAGTCTTATACCGACAAATTGCTGGTGCACTTGCAAAACGCATCGTTAACTATGCTACAGTGAATTCAAATGCTATTCAAGGTGCTGATTCTGGATTTATAAAATTTGGGTCTAGGGTTGATTTATTTTTACCCTTAGATGCCGATATCAAAGTAGAACTAAACCAAAAGGTTCGAGGAGGAGAAAGTATCATTGCTGAAATGAAATAAAATGACCTCAAAAGAAGATTTAGATACTGAATTTTTAGATGCTGTAGAGCGCGTAAATGCGTACACAGAACCCTTTCCTGCAGATTTTCTTTTACGCTTGTATGCCTATTACAAAAAGGCCACCAACGATTATGGTAGACCTAGTAGTAGAAAGCCCATTATAAATGCTTTCAAAACTAATGCACTTTTTCAAGTGCAGAAGATTAGTCAAGATGAAGCTAAAAGAGAGTATATAGACTTAGTGAACAATTATTTTCTTTACAGAAAGTAAAAGTTTCTAATCTCTTATTAAAGGTAAAGTAGAGCAACGTAATAAACCTTCCTGCTTTGCTATTTCAGCATATGGCACTTCTTCAACAGTAAACCCGTTTTCTCTTAACCATGTATTAAGCCTAGTAAAGTTCTGTTCTGAAATAATAACGTCTTCAGAAATACTGAAAATATTACTATTCATATGATACATTTCTTCTTTGGTAATTTCAAAAATATTGTCTTTTCCAAAGTAATCTACCAGCCACTGATATTCTTCTTCTTCTAAAAATCCATTTTTATGAAGAATAGCTTTATCCTTTCCTATGGGTTGAAAACAACAATCAAGGTGTAAAGCGTTTTCCATAGCATTGGTTTGTGACTTTCTAAGGTTAAAACTTTTGATTTTTTTATTTGGAAACTTTTCAATGATGTAATCTACACCTGCTTTATTGGTACGCGCTACAATATAATCTGGGTAATCTTCACCTCTATATGTTCCTATAAAAATATGATCATTCCAAACGATAACATCACCACCTTCTATATGTGCTTCCTCTGGAGGACGAATTACTTTGTTAGGATCCATTTTATCAATTACATATTGAATGGCTTCAAGCTCTTCTTCGCGATTTGGAAGAATATTGGCCTTTATAAAAATATCGTCAATTACAAAGCCAATATCTCTTGAAAAAATCTGATTACAGTCTTTTATAATCTCTGGTCGGTAAACTTGCACATCATATTTCTGAAAAACTTTAGCAACTGCTTCCATTTCCGACACCATATCTTCTTCTACTGGATATGTACCTGCTTTTATATGTTCTAAAGATTTAGGATCATAAGCATCCTCTATTGAAGGAGTTGGACCATTACTTACTGCTGTTCCAAGTATTACAGCTCTTAACCGAGACGTTTCGTTTTTTATATGTAGTTTCATTGAGGGTAAAATACAAAAAGCTTCATAAAATTTATGAAGCTTTTTAATAATTTATATTGAGAAATTATCTTTTTTCGATAGGCACAAATGCTCTGTGAGTTTCACCAATGTATAATTGTCTTGGTCTTCCTATAGGTTCTTTACGCATGCGCATTTCTCTCCATTGTGCTATCCAACCTGGTAGACGACCTAAAGCAAACATTACAGTAAACATTTCTACTGGTATACCCATAGCTCTGTAAATAATCCCAGAATAGAAATCTACATTAGGATATAATTTTCTATCCACAAAATAAGAATCTTCTAAGGCTTCTTTTTCTAAACCTTTAGCTATATCTAAAATAGGATCTTCCACACCTAAATCTCCTAATACTTCATCAGCTGCTTTTTTGATGATTTTAGCTCTAGGGTCAAAGTTTTTATAAACACGGTGACCGAAGCCCATTAAACGGAAAGGATCATCTTTATCCTTAGCTTTTGCCATATACTTTTTAGTATCACCACCATCTTCTTTAATAGCTTCAAGCATTTCTAAAACCGCTTGGTTAGCACCACCGTGAAGTGGTCCCCAAAGTGCAGAAATACCAGATGCCAAAGACACGAATAAACCAGCATGAGATGAACCTGCAATTCTTACTGTAGAAGCCGAACAGTTTTGCTCGTGATCTGCGTGAAGGATCAATAACTTATCTAAAGCGTTAACTAAGATTGGGTTTTGTTCATACTCACGGTTTGGACTCTTAAACATCATTTTTAAGACGTTTTCTACGTAGCTTAAGCTATCATCACCATATTCTAATGGCAGCCCTTGTTTTTTACGCATTGTCCACGCAACAATTACTGGAAACTTACCTAATATTCTTACGATAGCATTATACATTGCCTCTTCTGAATTAATATCTACAGAAGATGGGTTAAATGCTGTTAAAGCACTTGTAAGAGAAGAAAGCACACCCATAGGATGGGCAGATTTAGGAAAGGCCTCTAAAATTTTCTTTACATCATCGTCAACCACAGAATGGCTCTTGATGTCATCATGAAACTTGTCGTGTTGTTCTTTAGTTGGTAATTCTCCAAAAATCAACAAATATGCAACCTCTAAGAAATCAGCTTTTTCAGCTAGTTCTTCAATAGAATACCCTCTATACCTTAAAATTCCCTTTTCACCATCTAAGAAAGTAATAGCACTTTCACAGCTTCCAGTATTCTTGTAACCTGGATCTATAGTTATTACTCCACCTGTTGAACTTCTTAAGGATTTAATATCGATAGCAACTTCATTTTCTGAACCTACTACAATTGGGAAATCATACTTTTTACCATTGATTTCTAGGGTAGCTTTATCTGACATGTTTTTATATTGTTTTATTTGAATTTTAGGATGGTAAATTTACAAAATATCCTACGATTTTTAAAGGGGATTTATAAGCGTTTTAACAATATCAGTATTGTTATTTTCTATTAAATAGAAAAGCGATTACTTTTTAATGGGTAATCGCTTTTTCAATCATTTATTTTACTTGAGTCTTACTTTACTTTGAAAGCTTTTTCTTGCGGAAAATAAGCCACATCTCCTAATTCTTCTTCTATACGTAATAGTTGATTGTATTTTGCCATACGATCACTACGAGAAGCAGAACCTGTTTTAATCTGTCCTGTATTTAAAGCTACAGCCAAATCAGCGATAGTATTATCTTCTGTTTCACCAGATCTATGAGACATTACCGATGTATAACCTGCATTGTGCGCCATGTTTACAGCTGCAATAGTTTCTGTTAATGTACCAATCTGGTTTACTTTGATTAAAATTGAATTTGCAATACCATTTTCAATACCACGAGATAAACGCTCTACATTTGTTACATATAGGTCGTCACCAACTAACTGTACTTTATCACCTATTTTTTCGGTTAAATATTTCCAACCATCCCAGTCATTTTCATCCATTCCATCTTCAATAGAAATAATTGGATATTTTTCTACTAATTCTGCTAAATAATCGGCTTGCTCTTTACTTGTTCTAATAACTCCTGTTTCACCTTCAAACTTAGAGTAATCATATTTTCCATCTACATAAAATTCAGCTGAAGCACAATCCAATGCAATCATAACTTCCTCACCAAATTTGTAACCTGCTTTTTCAACTGCTTTTGCAATAGTATCAATAGCGTCTTCTGTACCATCTAAAGTTGGAGCAAAGCCGCCTTCATCGCCAACAGCAGTACTTAAACCTCTATCGTGTAAAACCTTTTTTAGGTTATGGAAAATCTCAGTTCCCATTTGCATAGCATGCGTAAAGTTTTTAGCTTTTACTGGCATAACCATAAACTCTTGAAATGCTATAGGAGCATCACTATGAGAACCACCATTTATAATATTCATCATTGGTAAAGGTAAAGTGTTTGCTGATACACCACCAACATAACGATATAAAGGCATTCCTAACTCATTTGCTGCTGCCTTAGCAACCGCTAAAGACACACCTAAAATCGCATTAGCACCCAACTTTGATTTGTTTGGTGTACCATCTAATTCTATCATTAATTTATCAATGGCATTTTGTTCAAAAACAGAAATTCCCATTAACTCTTGAGCAATTATTGAATTAACATTATCCACCGCTTTTAAAACACCTTTTCCCATGTAGGTATCACCACCATCTCTTAACTCTACAGCTTCGTGCTCACCAGTAGAAGCACCAGAAGGCACTGCAGCTCTACCCATTATTCCATTTTCTGTTACTACATCTACTTCTACAGTTGGATTCCCTCTGGAATCTAAAATTTGCCTTGCGTGTACATTAATTATAATGCTCATTATTCTTTGGTTTTAGTTAACTTTAATTTATTAATCGAAAGGTGTTTAATTTCTAAACAAGTCAAGTATTACAGCACCTTTCAGTTTATTCAAATTTACGAAAATCTATAGCTTAAATGTTAACGAAAAATCATATTTATGATTAATCTTTACTAAAATGTTTTCGTAACTAAAAAAACGCAATAAAACTTAAGTTTCATTGCGTTTTTTTTATCATTTATTTTTGAATATTTTCTATAAATTGATCAAATAAATAGACTGCATCATTTGGGCCTGGACCAGCCTCTGGATGATATTGTACTGAAAAACAATTTTTGTTTTTCATTTTAATACCTGCTACAGTATCATCATTGAGATGAACATGAGTAATTTCAATATCATTATGCGCTTCAGTCTCTTCTCTATTGATAGCAAAGCCATGGTTTTGAGATGTAATTTCACCTTTACCAGTTACAAGGTTCATAACTGGATGGTTAATTCCTCTGTGACCATGATGCATTTTATAAGTTGAAATACCATTTGCTAAAGCAATAACTTGATGACCTAAACAAATACCAAATAAAGGCTTATCTCTAGAGATAATTTCTTTGGCTAATGCGATTGCATCTGATAGAGGTTCTGGGTCACCAGGTCCATTAGATAAGAAATATCCATCAGGATTAAAGGCTTCTAAATCTTCAAACTTTGAATTGTACGGAAATACTTTTATGTAAGCATCACGTGCAGCTAGATTTCTAAGAATGTTCTTTTTGATTCCTAAATCTAGTGCTGCTATTTTATAAGTAGCATTTTCATCACCAAAATAATACGGTTCTTTTGTAGATACTTTTGATGATAACTCTAAGCCTACCATTGAAGGTACTTCGGCTAATTGCGCTTTTAGTTCATCTATTTTATCAACTTCTGTAGATATAACAGCATTCATTGCTCCATTATCTCTAATATAGCTGACTAAAGCTCGTGTATCTACATCTGATATAGCTAAAGTATTATGCTTCTCAAAAAAATCCTCAAGAGACATATCTGCTCCAGGTCTAGAATATTCAAAACTGAAATTCTTACATATTAAACCTGCTATTTTTACACTATCAGATTCAACATCGGCTTCTTTTGTACCATAATTACCAATATGTGCATTGGTTGTTACCATTAACTGTCCGTAATATGACGGATCAGTAAATATTTCTTGATAACCAGTTGTACCAGTATTAAAACACACTTCACCAAATGCAGAACCTTCTTTTCCTATGGATTTACCATAAAAAATTGTTCCGTCAGCTAAAAGAATTAAGGCTTTTTTTCTTTGTTTATATTTCATTTGTAGTCTTTTCAAAAAGATCTCGCTTGTACGAGAATAAGGTTTTACAAAATTCCAAAAAAAAAGGATAAACTAAAATAGCTTATCCTTTATATTTATAAATGATTATCAACATTTATTCTTCTTCGTTAGAAGCTTTAGTTTCAACTGGTGGAGTAGTTGTTGAAGCTTTCTTACCTCCTCTTCTACTTCTACGAGTTTTCTTCTCTGGCTTACCAGCAGTGTAAAGTTCGTTGTAATCAACTAACTCTATCATTGCCATATCAGCATTATCACCTAATCTGTTTCCTAACTTGATGATACGAGTATAACCACCTGGACGATCTGCAACTTTAGCAGCTACATCTCTAAACAATTCCGCAACAGCTTCCTTTTGTTTTAACCTAGACATTACTAAACGTCTGTTGTGTGTAGTGTCTTCTTTAGATTTAGTAATCAAAGGCTCAACAAATAACTTTAACGCTTTAGCTTTAGCAGTAGTAGTGTTAATACGTTTGTGCTCTATTAAAGAACATGCCATATTAGCCAACATTGCTTTTCTGTGCGAAGACTGTCTTCCTAAATGATTGATTTTTTTTCCGTGTCTCATGACTTTTGTTTTAAACTTCTATCTTGCATCAACTCTTTTTGAGGGGCAAATTATAGAAGAGTTAGAATTTATTAATCTTTGTCTAATTTATATTTGCTTAAATCCATTCCGAAATTAAGGCCTTTAACATTTACAAGCTCTTCAAGCTCTGTTAAAGATTTCTTACCAAAGTTTCTGAACTTCATTAAATCATTTTTGTTGAATGATACTAAGTCACCTAAAGTATCTACTTCAGCAGCTTTTAAACAGTTAAGCGCACGTACAGAAAGATCCATATCAACTAATTTAGTTTTCAATAATTGTCTCATGTGAAGTGATTCTTCATCATAAGTTTCTGTTTGTGCAATCTCATCAGCTTCAAGTGTAATACGCTCATCAGAGAATAACATGAAGTGGTGGATTAAAATCTTAGCTGCTTCTGTTAAAGCATCTTTAGGATGAATAGATCCATCAGTAATAATTTCGAAAACTAATTTTTCGTAATCCGTTTTTTGCTCAACACGAAAGTTTTCGATACTATACTTTACATTCTTAATTGGAGTGTAGATAGAATCTGTAAAGATTGTTCCTATTGGTGCAGAAGCTTTTTTGTTTTCTTCAGCAGGCACATAACCTCTACCCTTTTCAATTGTTAACTCCATATTAATGTTTACTTTAGGATCTAAGTTACAGATTACTAAATCCGTATTTAATACTTGGAAACCAGAAATAAACTTTTGGAAATCTCCAGCAGTGATTTGATCTTGTCCTGAAATAGAAATAGTAACAGTTTCGTTATCTATTTCATCGATTTGACGCTTAAAGTTAACTTGCTTTAAGTTCAAAATCATTTCAGTAACGTCTTCAACTACACCAGAAATTGTAGAAAACTCATGATCTACTCCTTCTATTCTAACTGAAGTTATTGCGAAACCTTCTAAAGAAGATAATAATACTCTTCTTAAAGCATTACCTACTGTTAATCCGTATCCTGGTTCTAAAGGTCTGAATTCAAACTTACCTTCAAAATCAGTAGAATCAATCATGATTACTTTATCTGGTTTCTGAAAATTTAATATTGCCATTTTTCTTCGTTTTAATTGTTATTTGGTTGCGCGGTTTAAAAGCTTGAAGAGAACTTATAAACCCTTTGGCCAAATACCAATGTGATTATTAATTTATTATTTAGAGTAAAGTTCGACGATGAACTGCTCGTTGATTTGCTCAGGAATTTGAATTCTTGCAGGAACAGAAACATAAGTACCTTGCATAGTATCGTTATTCCAAGTAATCCATTCGTATACATTGCTAGAGTTAGCCAATGAGTTTTGAATAGTTTCTAAAGATTTAGATTTTTCTCTTACAGCCACAACATCACCAGCTTTTAATTGGTAAGAAGGAATGTTTACCTTTTCACCGTTTACAGTAATATGTCTGTGAGATACTAATTGTCTAGCACCACTTCTAGTTGGAGAAATTCCCATTCTGAAAACCACGTTGTCTAAACGAGATTCACATAATTGTAATAATACTTCACCAGTGATACCTTGAGCAGCAGTTGCTCTTTTGAACATGTTTCTGAATTGCTTTTCTAAAATACCATAAGTGTATTTAGCTTTTTGCTTCTCCATTAATTGGATAGCATATTCAGATTTCTTACCTCTTCTTTTGTTAGGACCGTGTTGTCCTGGAGGATAATTTCTTTTTTCGAAGGCTTTATCGTCTCCGAAGATAGCTTGACCGAATTTACGAGCTATTTTAGTTTTAGGACCAGTATATCTTGCCATTTCTAATTGATTATGAGAGTTGATTATAAAATTAAGGTCTTAAGCTTATCCTTCTACAATCGTTAACCTCTCGGTGATACTTGTTAATTTTTAAATTTTTCAGTTTGCAAATGTACATAAAAAAGTTAATATCAACCGAATAATCGATTGATATTAACTTAGGTATGTATAATTTGTTAAACTCTACGTCTTTTTGGTGGACGACAACCGTTGTGAGGTAGTGGAGTAACGTCTATGATTTCTGATACTTCTATACCAGCATTGTGTATTGATCTGATAGCAGATTCTCTACCGTTACCAGGACCTTTTACATAAACTTTCACTTTCTTAAGTCCCGCTTCTTTTGCTACACCTGCAGCATCTTCAGCAGCTAGTTGAGCAGCATAAGGAGTGTTCTTCTTAGAACCTCTGAAGCCCATTTTTCCAGCTGATGACCAAGAAATAACGTCACCTTTTTTGTTTGTTAAAGAAATGATGATGTTGTTGAAAGATGCAGTTACGTGCGCTTCACCTATCGCATCAACAATTACTTTACGTTTTTTTGTACTTGACTTTGCCATGTTTTTTAGTTTCTAGTTGTTAGCTTTTAGTTGTTAGAATCCTAAACCTTGCGATTTCAAGCAGATTCATCTAACTTCTAATTACTAATGACTAATGTCTTTAATTATTATTTAGTTACTTTTTTCTTGTTAGCAACTGTTTTTCTTCTACCTTTTCTAGTACGAGAATTGTTCTTAGTACGTTGTCCTCTTAAAGGAAGACCAGCTCTGTGACGAATACCTCTGTAACATCCGATATCCATTAAACGCTTAATGTTTAATTGAGTTTCAGAACGTAATTCACCTTCAATGGTAAAACTACCTACTGCTTCACGGATTGCACCGATTTCATCGTCAGTCCAATCTTGAACTTTTGTACTTTCATCAACTTTAGCTGCTGCTAAAATTTCTTTAGCTCTACTTCTACCTATACCATAGATATAAGTTAGAGAGATAACTCCTCTTTTTTGCTTTGGTATGTCTACACCTGCGATTCTTGCCATAATTATCCTTGTCTTTGTTTGAATCTAGGATTCTTTTTGTTAATGACGTAAAGTCTACCTTTTCTGCGCACTAACTTACAGTCTGCGCTTCTCTTTTTTACTGATGCTCTTACTTTCATAGTATTAGTATCTATATGTTATACGAGCCTTAGTTAAATCATAAGGACTCATTTCTAATTTAACTTTATCTCCTGGTAATAATTTAATGTAGTGCATACGCATCTTACCAGAAATGTGTGCTGTCACAATGTGACCATTTTCTAATTCTACTCGGAACATCGCATTAGATAATGCTTCTATAATTGTTCCGTCTTGTTCTATTGCTGCTTGTTTTGCCATACTATTTATTAATTACGCAACGGCTTTTCTATTCTTACCAGTTTTCATTAAGCCATCATAATGCTTATTCAATAAATAAGAATTAATCTGTTGCATTGTGTCTATTGCCACACCTACCATAATTAATAGTGACGTACCGCCAAAAAACAAAGCCCATCCTTGCTGAACGTTCATAAGCTTAACGATAATTGCAGGGAAAATTGCAATCAGTGCTAAGAATATAGAACCTGGTAAGGTAATCTGCGACATGATTTTATCTAAATACTCAGACGTTTCTGATCCTGGACGTATGCCTGGAATAAATCCACCACTACGCTTAAGATCGTCTGCCATCTTGTTTGTTGGAACTGTAATTGCTGTATAGAAATACGTAAATATTATAATTAATAAAGCAAAAACGAAATTATACCAAAAACCGAATATGTCTTGAAAATTAGCCTGCATCCATTGACCAGCATCTGTATTCTCCAAAAATGATGATTTACCTATTAAACCTGGTACAAACATAATTGCTTGTGCAAAAATAATTGGCATTACACCAGAAGCGTTTAATTTTAATGGTAAGAATTGACGTGATCCGAAAACATTTTTCTCATAACCACCAGAAGCCGTTCTTCTTGCGTACTGAACAGCTACTTTACGTACTGCCATTACTAAGAATATTGCCGCTAATATGATTACGAACCAAATTACTAATTCTATTAAAATCATCATGAAACCACCGTTACCACCTTCTAATCTAGAAAGTGCATTTTGAACAAATGACTGAGGTAATGTAGCAATGATACCTACCATAATTAATAATGAAATACCGTTTCCAATTCCTTTATCTGTAATTTTCTCTCCTAACCACATTGCGAAAACACAACCTGTTACTAAGATAATTACTGAAGAAAAGTAAAATATATTTTCACTAAATCCTGGCGCTAATAAGGCACTCATAGATTGTACACCAGATAAAGCTGGTACACTTGCTAAATAACCTGGTGCTTGTACTAAACAAATACCAATAGTTAACCAACGTGTTATCTGAGTGATTTTCTTTTGACCACTAGCTCCTTCTTTTTGGAGTTTTTGTAAATAAGGAATAGCAATACCCATTAATTGAACTACGATAGACGCAGAAATGTATGGCATAATACCTAAAGCAAATACTGATGCATTAGCAAAAGCACCACCTGTAAAGGCATTTAAAAGGCCTAATAACCCGTCTGCAGTTCCTTGTTGTAAACCACCTAGTTTATCAGGATCGATACCAGGTAATATTACCTGTGCACCAAAACGGTAAACCAATAACAAACCTAAGGTTAGAATAATTCTATCCTTAAGTTCTGTGATTTTCCAAACGTTCTTTAATGTATCTATTATTTTCATCCTTATACGTCTTATAAAGTTACAGCTTCACCACCAGCAGCTTCAATAGCAGCTTTTGCCGTAGCAGTAAATTTATGAGCTGTTACAGTTAATTTTGCTTTTAACTCACCTCTACCTAATACTTTAACTAGATCATTTTTTCCAGCTAAACCTAAAGATACAAGAGTTTCAAAATCAACAGTGTCCTTTATTTTCTTATCATCTACTAACTGTTGTAACGTGTCAATGTTTACACCTTGATATTCTACACGGTTAATATTGGTAAAACCAAATTTAGGAACACGTCTTTGTATTGGCATCTGTCCACCTTCAAATCCTATTTTCTTAGAATATCCAGAACGAGACTTAGCACCTTTGTGTCCTCTTGTAGCGGTACCACCTTTACCAGATCCTTGACCACGACCAACTCGTTTACCTTGATTTTTTACTGAACCTTCTGCAGGTTTTAAATTACTTAAATCCATTGTTAAGTTTATATTTTTAAGCTTCTTCTACAGAAACTAAATGTTCAACTTTCTTAACCATACCAAGGATATTTGGTGTGGCATCGTGCTCTACAACTTGACCAATCTTTCTAAGACCTAAAGCTTCTAATGTTAGCTTTTGGTTCTTTGTGCGATTGATAGCACTTTTTACTTTAGTTACTTTAATTTTTGCCATCTTATCCTATCGATTATCCGTTAAATACTTTTTCAAGTGAAATTCCACGTTCTCTAGCTACAGATTTAGCATCTCTTAATTGTAACAATGCATCAAAAGTAGCTTTTACTACGTTGTGAGGGTTAGATGAACCTTGAGACTTAGATAATACATCGTGTACACCTACAGCTTCAAGAACAGTTCTAACAGCTCCACCAGCAATAACTCCTGTACCAGGTGCAGCTGGGATGATGTTTACTCTAGCTCCACCGTACTTACCTTTTTGCTCGTGAGGTAAAGTTCCTTTTAAAATAGGAATTTTTACTAAGTTTTTCTTAGCGTCCTCAACAGCTTTAGCGATTGCAGTAGCTACATCTTTAGACTTTCCTAAACCATGGCCAACAACACCAGCTTCGTCACCTACAACAACAATAGCAGAAAAACCAAAAGCTCTACCACCTTTTGTTACTTTAGTCACACGCTGTACACCTACTAAACGGTCTTTTAAATCTAATCCGCCTGGTTTTACTAATTCTGCGTTTTTATATTTTTGATACATAATGTCTTAAAATTTAAGTCCTGCTTCTCTAGCACCTTCTGCTAATGATTTTACTCTTCCGTGATATAAGTAACCACCTCTATCAAAAGAGATCGTTTCAATACCAGCTTTCATAGCTTTTTCTGCAACTGATTTACCTACTAAAGCAGCAATTTCAGTTTTGTTTCCTTTAGATGACGCTATGTCTTTGTCTCTTGATGATGCAGCAGCAATAGTTTCACCAGTTACATCATTCACGACTTGAGCATAAATTTCTTTATTACTTCTAAAAACAGTTAATCTAGGTCTAGCTTCTGTACCAGAAACTACCTTACGGATTCTGCTTTTAATTCTTAATCTTCTTTCGTTCTTTGTCAATGCCATAACTTACTTATTAAGCTGATTTACCTGCTTTTCTTCTAATTTCTTCACCAACAAACTTAATACCTTTTCCTTTGTAAGGTTCTGGCTTACGGAAACCACGGATTTTCGCAGCTACTTGACCAACCAATTGCTTGTCATGAGATGTTAATTTAACGATTGGATTTTTACCTTTTTCAGTAACTGTCTCTACCTTTACCTCTGGAGCAATGTCCATAACGATATTGTGAGAAAATCCTATTGCTAAATCTAATTTATTTCCTTGATTAGATGCTCTATAACCTACACCTACTAATTCTAATTGTTTAGTAAATCCGTTAGATACACCTTCTATCATATTAGCAATTAGCGCTCTGTATAGACCGTGTTTTGCTCTGTGATCTTTCTTATCAGAAGGACGCTCTAATGTAATAGTACCGTCTTCTAATTTTATTTCAACATCTGAATACTCTTGAGTTAATTCACCTAATTTACCTTTAGCGGTAATTACGTTGTCTTTAATCTCAACTGTAACGCCTTCAGGAACTGTTATTGGGTTTTTACCTATTCTTGACATAATTTCCTGTTTTTAGTATACGTAACATAATACTTCGCCACCAACGTTTTCTCTTTGCGCTTGTTTACCTGTCATAACTCCATGAGAAGTAGAAACAATTGCGATACCAAGACCATTTAAGATTCTTGGCATTTCGTTAGCACCAGCGTACTTACGTAAACCTGGTTTACTGATTCTTTGAATTTTTTTGATGACAGATTCTTTAGTTTCTTTACTGTACTTCAAAGCTATTTTGATAGTGCCTTGAGCAGTAGAATCGTCAAACTTGTAACTTAAGATATATCCTTGCTCGAATAAGATCTTAGTTATCTCTTTTTTTAAGTTAGAAGCAGGAATCTCTACCACTCTGTGGTTTGCATTCACAGCATTTCTAACTCGCGTTAAATAATCCGCTATTGGATCTGTGTACATAATTTTAAATTTTGGAAAATGGTTTTCGAAACTCTCGAACCTAAATTCCGATTATACAATAGTTATATTGATAATTGTACAGAAGCTAATTCGCTTCCTCAATGTTACCAACTTGCTTTTTTAACCCCAGGAATTAACCCTTTGTTAGCCATTTCTCTAAACATAACACGAGAGATACCAAATTGTCTCATATAACCTTTTGGTCTTCCTGTAAGTTTACAACGGTTGTGCTTACGTATTGGTGATGCGTTTTTTGGTAACTTTTGTAATGCTTCGTAATCTCCAGCTTCTTTTAAAGCTTTTCTTTTTTCAGCATATTTAGCAACCATTTTTGCACGCTTCACCTCGCGAGCTTTCATTGATTCTTTAGCCATAATTAATTCTTTTTAAATGGTAATCCTAGTTCTGATAATAATGACTTAGCTTCCTTGTCTGTTTCAGCTGAAGTCACGAATGTAATATCCATACCAGAAATCTTATTTATTTTATCGATATCAATCTCTGGAAAAATAATCTGTTCTGTAATACCTAAGTTATAGTTTCCTCTACCATCAAAACCATTAGCTTTGATTCCGTTGAAATCTCTAACACGTGGTAAAGCAGAAGTAACCAAACGATCTAAGAATTCATACATTTGCTCTCCTCTCAAAGTTACTTTAGCACCAATTGGCATACCTTTACGTAACTTGAAAGATGCAACGTCTTTCTTAGATATTGTAGCTACAGCTTTCTGACCAGATATTTTTGTAAGTTCATCAACAGCGTGGTCAATTAACTTTTTATCTGCTACAGCTGCTCCCACACCTCTAGATAAAACTATCTTTTGAAGTTTAGGCACTTGCATCACATTATTATATCCAAATTCTTCTGTAAGAGCTGGAACAACTTTTTCCAAATACTCTTTTTTTAATCTTGCAACGTAAGCCATAATTAAATTACTTCATTAGATTTTTTAGAAAATCTTACTTTGTTATCTCCATCCATTCTATAGCCTACTCTTGTAGTTTCACCCTTACCTGTTAAAAGTGATAAGTTTGAGATATGAATAGATGCTTCCTTTTCTACAATACCACCTTGAGGATTTTGTGCACTTGGTTTAGTGTGTTTCTTCACCATGTTCACGCCTTCTACGATGGCTTTGTTTTTATCTTTAAATACTTTAAGTACTTTACCTTCTGATCCTTTATGATCTCCAGCTATTACTTTTACAGTATCTCCTGATTTTATTTTAAGCTTTGTCATCTTATTTATCAATTAAAGCACTTCTGGTGCTAATGATACAATTTTCATGAATTGTTTATCACGAAGTTCTCTAGCTACAGGACCAAATACACGAGTACCTCTCATTTCACCTTGTGGGTTTAATAATACACATGCATTGTCATCAAATCTGATGTAAGATCCATCTGGACGTCTTACTTCTTTAGCAGTACGGACAACAACAGCTGTAGATACAGCTCCTTTTTTAATGTTTCCGTTTGGAGTTGCATCTTTAACAGATACTACGATTTTGTCACCGACAGAAGCGTATCTCTTTTTTGTACCACCTAACACACGGATTGTTAATACTTCCTTTGCGCCAGTGTTATCAGCTACTTTTAATCTTGATTCTTGTTGTACCATAATTACTTCGCTCTTTCAATTATTTCTACTAATCTCCAACACTTAGATTTACTTAAAGGTCTTGTTTCCATGATCTTTACAGTATCACCTTCGTTGCAGTCATTTTTCTCATCGTGCGCAACATATTTCTTTGTTTTTAACACGAACTTTCCATACATAGGGTGCTTTACTTTCTTTACTTCAGACACAACAATAGATTTCTCCATTTTGTTGCTTGTAACCACTCCTATACGTTCTTTTCTTAAATTTCTTTTTTCCATCTTTCAGCAGAATACAATTATTGTTCGTCTCTTTTAGTTAACTCTGTTGCCAATCTTGCTACAGTACGTCTTATAGTACGTAATTGGATTGGATTTTCTAAAGGAGAAACTGTGTGAGCCATTTTAAGGTCTGCGTAACTCTTTTGTGTCTCACTAAGTTTTTCTTGTAACTCAGCTGTAGAAAGCTGTTTAATTTCTGATTGCTTCATAATTTCTTTTATTAAGCTTCGTAATCTCTAGCTATGATAAACTTAGTTTTAACTGGAAGTTTTTGTGCTGCCAAACGTAAAGCTTCTTGAGCTGTATCTAATGGCACTCCACTTATTTCAAATAAGATACGTCCTGGTTTTACAACAGCTGCCCAGTATTCTACAGCACCTTTACCTTTACCCATACGTACTTCAAGAGGTTTCTTTGTGATAGGCTTGTCTGGAAATATTTTAATCCATAACGAACCTTCTCTTTTCATATAACGAGTTGCGGCAATACGTGCAGCTTCAATTTGACGAGAAGTTATAAAAGCAGAGTCTAAGGATTTAATACCGAAAGTTCCATTTGATAACAAATGTCCTCTTCCAGAGTTTCCTTTCATACGACCTTTTTGCTGCTTACGAAATTTTGTTCTTTTAGGCTGTAACATTTTTTCTGTTCTTTAAAAAATTACTTTCTACGACGAGATTTATTATTATTTCCTCGTCCTCCACCTTTTCCTTGCTTTTTAGAAAGACCAACTAATGGAGAGAGTTCTCTCTTACCATATACTTCACCTTTCATAATCCACACTTTTACACCCAATCTACCATAAGTAGTATGAGCTTCAACAAGAGCATAATCTATATCTGCTCTAAATGTAGATAATGGAATCCTTCCTTCTTTATAGTGCTCTGAACGTGCCATTTCAGCACCGTTTAAACGACCACTAATTTGAACTTTGATTCCTTCAGCATTCATACGCATTGCAGCAGCGATAGCCATTTTTATTGCACGTCTGTAAGAAATTCGGCTTTCTATTTGACGAGCAATACTTGCTGCTACTAAATGTGCATCTAGTTCAGGTCTCTTAATCTCAAAGATGTTCAATTGAACTTCTTTTCCTGTAATTTTCTTAAGCTCTTCTTTTAACTTATCTACCTCTTGACCACCTTTACCGATAATAATACCAGGTCTAGCAGTTGTGATAGTAACGGTTACAAGTTTAAGCGTGCGCTCAATAATTACTCTACTAACACTAGCTTTAGATAAACGAGCATGGATATACTTACGGATTTTATCGTCCTCAGCAAGTTTATCTCCATAATCATTTCCGCCATACCAGTTAGATTCCCATCCTCTGATAATTCCTAAGCGATTTCCGATTGGATTTGTCTTTTGTCCCATATCTCTATCTTAGCTTTGTGTTTTATTTAATGCATCTACTACCACTGTTACATGGTTAGATCTTTTTCTAATTCTATGTGCTCTACCTTGAGGAGCTGGACGCAATCTCTTTAACATAGATCCTCCGTCTACTCTAATTTCTTTAATAAATAAATTAGCTTCCTCTACATCAGCATCTTCATTTTTTGCTTGCCAATTTGCAATTGCAGACATTACAAGTTTTTCTAAACGACGAGATGCTTCCTTTTGGCTAAATCTAAGAATCTGAAGAGCTTTTTCTGCCTTCTCACCTCTAACTAAATCTGCTACTAAACGCATCTTTCTAGGTGAAGTAGGACAGTTATTAAGCTTAGCAAAAGCAACTTGCTTCTTCTCTGCCTTAATAGCTTCAGCCATTTGTTTTTTACGACTTCCCATGATTCTTATTTTTTACCTTTATTTTTAGCACCAGCGTGACCTCTAAATGATCTTGTTGGTGAAAATTCTCCTAATTTATGACCTACCATATTTTCAGTAACATATACTGGAACAAACTGACGACCATTGTGAACTGCTATTGTTTGCCCAACGAAATCCGGAGAAATCATTGAAGCTCTAGACCAAGTCTTAATAACCGTCTTCTTGTTTGAAGCTACATTTTCAGCAACTTTCTTCTCTAATTTATAATGGATATAAGGTCCTTTTTTTAATGAACGTGCCATACTATCTTAATTATTTCTTTCTACGTTCTACAATATACTTATTACTCGCTTTCGTCTTAGAACGTGTTCTATAACCTTTAGCAGGAATACCGTTTTTAGATCTTGGATGACCACCTGATGATCTTCCTTCACCACCACCCATTGGGTGATCTACCGGGTTCATTACTACTGGTCTTACTCTTGGACGTCTTCCTAACCATCTGCTTCTACCAGCTTTACCTGAAACTAATAATTGGTGATCTGAGTTAGACACTACTCCAATTGTAGCCATACAAGTTACTAGCACCATTCTAGTCTCACCAGAAGGTAATTTAATAGTAGCAAACTTTCCATCTCTTGCCATTAACTGAGCAAAAGCACCAGCACTACGTGCCATAACAGCACCTTGACCAGGACGTAACTCTATACAAGAAATAATTGTTCCTAATGGTATTTCACTTAATGGCATTGCATTTCCTATTTCAGGTGCGATACCACTTTCACCAGATACAATATTTTGCCCTACTTGTAAACCATTTTGAGCGATAACGTAACGTTTTTCACCATCTTGGTAATTTAGTAAAGCAATAAATGCTGTTCTGTTTGGATCATACTCTATAGACTTAACTTCAGCCGGAATACCAGCTTTGTTACGTTTAAAGTCTATAATACGATACTTTTTCTTATGACCACCACCTACATGGCGCATAGTCATTTTTCCTTGACTGTTTCTACCACCAGATCTTTTTTTCGGAGCAAGCAAGCTTTTCTCCGGCTTATCAGTAGTGATGGCGTCAAATCCATTTACTACTCTAAATCGCTGAGCTGATGTGATCGGTTTTAATTTTCTTACTGACATAAGTCTAATTACATGTTAGCGTATAAATCTATTGTCTCACCTTCCGCCAGTTGTACAATTGCTTTTTTAACAGCATTTGTTTTACCATGTTGAATACCCGTTTTTGTATAACGAGTTCTTCTTTCTGGACGGACATTTATAGTACGAACTTTTTCAACAGAAACACCATAAGCAGCTTCCACCGCTTTTTTGATTTCTACCTTGTTCGCCTTTGTATTCACTTCAAATGCATAAGCATTTAACAACTCACTTTGCATGGTTGCTTTTTCCGTGATAATAGGTTTTATTAAGATACTCATCTTGTTCTATTTACTTAAATTCGATTCAATTCCTTCTAATGCACCTTCTAAAAGAACAACTTTATTAGCGTTCATGATTTTATAAGTGCTTAATTCTGAGCTTGTTACAACTTCAGACCCTTTCAAATTGCGTGACGACAAATATACATTATTATTTGACTCACCCAACACAAACAGAGACTTTTTGTTTTCAATCTCTAATGCCTTCAAAATATCAGTGAAATTTTTTGTCTTTGGAGCATCGAAATCGAAATTTTCTAATACTACAATTGACTTATCATTTGCTTTGATACTTAATGCTGATTTACGTGCTAATCGTTTTAGGTTTTTGTTTAATTTAAAACCATAGTTTCTTGGTCTAGGACCAAACATACGACCACCACCTTTAAATACACCAGACTTAATAGAACCTGCACGAGCTGTACCAGTTCCTTTTTGTTTTTTAATCTTACGTGTACTTCCAGCAATCTCTCCTCTTTCTTTTGCCTTATGCGTTCCTTGTCTTTGATTAGCTAAGTATTGCTTAACATCTAAGTAAACTGCATGATTATTTGGCTCAATAGCAAACACTTCTTTAGAAAGCTCAGCTTTTCTACCAGTGTCTTTTCCTTTAATATCTAAAACTGCTACCTTCATTACTTCTCAATGATTACGTAAGAGTTTTTGTGACCAGGTACACAACCCTTTACAACTAGTAAGTTCTTTTCAGGAACTACTTTATAAACTCTTAAATTTTCTACTTTAACTGTTTGGCCACCCATTCTTCCGGCCATTTTCATTCCTTTGAATACTCTCGCAGGATAAGAAGCAGCACCGATAGAACCAGGAGCTCTTAAACGGTTATGCTGACCGTGAGTAGACTGACCTACACCACCAAAACCATGGCGCTTTACTACACCTTGAAAACCTTTACCTTTAGAGATTCCTGAAATATCAACGAATTCACCTTCGATAAACTGTTGAACAGTGATAGCATCACCTAATTTGTACTCCTCATCAAAACCTTTGAATTCAACAACTTTGCGTTTTACAGAAGTACCCGCTTTCTTAGCATGACCTAACTCAGCTTTAGTAGCGTTTTTTTCTGTCGCGTCATCGAAACCTAATTGAAGTGCTGAATAACCATCTACTTCTTCAGTTCTGACTTGGGTAACGATACATGGACCTGCTTCGATTACTGTACATGGAATGTTTTTTCCATTTTCATCAAAGATGCTGGTCATACCGATTTTTTTTCCAATTAACCCAGACATATTTATTAATTATTAATTATTACTATTTGTTATTTAAAACTCAAGGCTGAAAATACGTTTCAGCCTTGAATTGTATTTTTTCCGTTTTTCCCTCGCTCGCAGCTTAGGACATGTATTTGGCTTTTATTGAAAAAACCCTGTTCAAATTACACTTTGATCTCAACTTCAACTCCACTTGGTAATTCAAGCTTCATCAAAGCATCGATAGTCTTAGAAGACGAAGAGTAAATATCTAATAATCTCTTGTAAGAACTTAATTGAAATTGTTCTCTAGACTTCTTATTAACGTGTGGTGAACGTAATACAGTGAAAATCTTTTTGTGAGTTGGTAAAGGAATTGGACCTGTAACAACAGCACCTGTATTCTTTACAGTCTTTACAATCTTATCAGCAGACTTATCAACTAAATTATGATCGTAAGATTTTAATTTTATTCTAATTTTCTGACTCATTTTCTTTTAGTTTTAAGCTTCTACGCCTTTTGCTGCTTTGATTACTTCTTCTGCAATATTTTGAGGAGTTTCAGCATAGTGTGAAAATTCCATTGTTGATGTTGCTCTACCTGAAGATAATGTTCTTAATGTAGTTACATAACCAAACATTTCAGATAACGGTACAGTAGCTTTTACAGTTTTTGCACCTGCTCTATCACCCATATTACTTACTTGACCACGACGACGGTTTAAGTCACCTACGATATCACCCATATTTTCTTCTGGAGTAATAACTTCAAGTTTCATAATTGGTTCCATGATTACAGCTTTTGCAGCTTTTGCAGCAGCTTTAAATCCAAGTTTAGCAGCTAATTCGAACGATAACTGATCAGAATCCACATCGTGGTAAGAACCATCAGTTAAAGTAACTTTCATAGCGTCTACTTCATATCCAGCTAATGGACCATTTACCATTGCCATTTTGAATCCTTTCTCAATTGAAGGGATAAATTCTTTAGGAACGTTACCACCTTTAATTTCAGAAACAAATTCTAATCCTTCTTTTCCTTCTTCAGCAGGCTCTAGAGTAAATACGATATCTGCGAATTTACCACGTCCACCAGATTGTTTCTTATAAACTTCTCTGTGTTCTGCACGTCTAGTAATAGCCTCTTTGTACTCAACTTGTGGTTGACCTTGAGTAACTTCTACTTTAAATTCACGCTTTAAACGATCTACAATAATATCTAAATGAAGCTCACCCATACCAGATATAATTGTTTGACCAGAAGCCTCATCTGTTCTTGCTGTAAAAGTTGGATCCTCTTCAGCTAACTTAGCTAAAGCCATACCTAATTTATCAACATCTGCTTTAGTCTTTGGCTCAACAGCGATACCGATTACTGGATCTGGAAAGTCCATAGATTCTAAAACTATAGGGTGTTTTTCATCAGACATAGTATCACCTGTCTTAATATCTTTAAAACCTACAGCAGCACCAATATCACCAGCTTCAATAAAATCGATAGCGTTTTGCTTATTAGAGTGCATTTGGTAAATACGAGAGATACGCTCTTTTTTACCTGAACGGTTATTTAAGATATAAGAACCAGCATCTAAACGACCTGAATACGCTCTAAAGAAAGCTAAACGACCTACGAAAGGATCTGTAGCGATTTTAAAAGCTAAAGCCGCGAATGGCTCTTTTACATCTGGTCTTCTAAGCTCTTCTTTTTCAGTTTCAGGGTTAATTCCTGTAATACCTTCCTTATCTACTGGAGAAGGCAAGTAACGACAAACAGCGTCTAACAAGAACTGAACACCTTTGTTCTTAAATGCAGAACCACATATCATAGGAATGATAGACATATCCATTACAGCAGCTCTTAGTGCAGCGTGCACTTCTTCTTCTGTAATAGAATCTTCATCTTCCATGAATTTTTCTAAAAGATTTTCATCGTAAGCAGCAACTTCTTCGATCAACTGACCTCTTAATACAGCAGCTTCTTCTTTTAATTCTTCAGGGATATCAATAACATCAAAAGTTGCCCCTTGAGTTTCGTCATGCCAAACAATAGCACGGTTCTTAACTAAATCTACAATTCCTTTGAAATCAGCTTCATCACCAATATTCATTACGATTGGAACTGCGTTAGAACCTAACATATCTTTAACCTGTTGACAAACTGCCATAAAGTTAGATCCTTGACGGTCCATTTTATTTACGAAACCAATACGTGGTACTTTATAATTATCAGCAAGTCTCCAGTTAGTTTCAGATTGTGGCTCAACACCATCAACAGCACTAAATAAGAAAACTAAACCATCTAACACACGTAAAGAACGGTTCACCTCAACTGTAAAGTCAACGTGACCAGGAGTATCGATAATGTTAAAATTGTAATCCTTAGTTTCAGGTAATGGCTGTGCATTTTCCATAGGGAACTTCCATGTACAAGTAGTAGCAGCAGAAGTAATTGTAATACCTCTTTCTTGCTCTTGCTCCATCCAGTCCATAGTAGCAGCACCATCATGAACCTCACCAATTTTGTGAGATACACCTGTATAATAAAGGATACGCTCTGTAGTTGTTGTTTTACCTGCATCAATATGTGCAGCAATACCTATATTTCTTGTATATTTTAAATCTCTTTGTGCCATCTTTTATTAAAATCTAAAATGTGAGAATGCTTTATTTGCTTCAGCCATTTTATGAGTATCAACCCTTTTCTTAACGGCCGCACCTTCTTCTTTAGCTGCAGCTAATACTTCTGCAGCTAAACGTTGTGCCATAGATTTTTCGTTTCTTTTACGCGCATAGCCAATTAACCACTTCATTGCAGTTGAAACTTTACGGTCTGGACGAATTTGCATTGGAATCTGAAATGTAGCACCACCAACACGACGGCTACGCACTTCTACGTGAGGCATCACATTAGATAAAGCTTCTTTCCAAATTTCTAAAGCTGTTTTTTCGTCATCATTTTTTTTCTCCTCAACAATATCAATTGCATCGTAGAATACTTTAAAAGCTACAGACTTCTTACCATCCCACATCATCATGTTAACAAAACGAGTTACTAACTGATCGTTGAATCTTGGATCTGGTAAAAGCGGTCTTTTTTTCGCTGCTCTTTTTCTCATGTCTTCTTCTTAAAGTTTTTTAATTACTTTTTAGGGCGTTTTGCACCATACTTAGATCTACGTTGTGTTCTACCCGCAACACCTGCTGTGTCTAAAGCTCCACGAACGATGTGATATCTAACACCTGGTAAATCTTTTACCCTTCCACCTCTAACCAATACTATCGAGTGCTCTTGTAGGTTGTGACCTTCTCCACCGATGTATGCGTTAACCTCGTTTCCGTTTGTTAAACGAACCCTTGCTACCTTACGCATTGCTGAGTTTGGTTTTTTAGGTGTCGTTGTATAAACACGAGTACATACACCACGTCTCTGAGGACACGAATCTAAAGCAGCCGATTTACTCTTCTTGGTTATTTTGGCTCTTCCTTTTCGTACTAATTGTGAAATTGTTGGCATATATTTCTATATAAAAATTTGTTAACCCTCACTTTTGAGGGCTGCAAAGGTAGAAATTAAAATGAATAATTCAAATAGTAGCAGATTAAATTTACAAAGAATCTTTAGTTTTGATTTTCACATATATAGAAAGGTCTATTTTTACGTTGTAATTAAACAAAACAAATCGTTACTTCTCATTCATATTTTTAGAATAGAAATTGCATTGAATAAGCTCAAACATTTTCATTTAATAATAAACATAATCGCTTTAGCTTTTACAAGCCTGATGAGCGGACAGTCCGTTTTGTTAAAAATTGAAGGCGAAAATAAAAAAACCTCTGCTGTTATAGATTCTATTGGCTATGCAAAGTCTTTTAAAAATTATCAAAATATTGAAAAGGAAATCAACCTTGTTAAAAAGAACCTGACAAGGTTAGGATATATAGACACAACAATTGAAGATATCTCTAAAGAGAACGACACCCTATTTGTCGCTCAGTTTTTCTTAGGAAAGAAAATTGAACGTATTAGAATTTATTATGACAATAATTTTGATGAAAATTTACTCCGTGTCCTTAATAATAAAACAAACGATAATTTCTTTGAACTGAATATAAACGAACTCGAAAACACTTTAAACCAACTAAATATTGAAATTGCCGAAGAAGGTGATCCTTTCTCAACACTTCAGCTTACAGAAATTTCTAAGATGAATTCAGAAATGATTTCAGCTAAACTAAAAATTGTCACTAATCAAAAACGACAAATAGATCATATCATAGTAAAAGGCTATGAACAATTTCCAAAGTCATTTTTAAAAAGGTTTCTTAAGATAAGAAAAGGAAAATCGTTTAATCTAAGTTCAATAAAGCAAAAAGTTGATTTAATTGACAACTTAAGATTTGCTAATAAAATTCGGGAATCCGAAGTCTTATTCACCAAAGACTCTACAACTTTATATTTATATATTGAAAAAGTAAAGTCTAATAACTTTGATGGTTTTTTAGGATTTGGCACAAATGAAAACACTAACAAACTTGAATTTGATGGCTACTTAGATTTGAGGCTTATTAACAACTTAAATTTTGGAGAATCGCTAAACCTATATTATAAAAGCGACGAAATAGATCAACAAACATTTAAAGTTGATGCCGATTTACCATATTTATTCGCCTCACCAGTTGGACTGCAAGTTGGTTTGAAAATATTTAGAAAAGATTCAACCTTTATAACCGTAGATCAATCCGCAAAGCTAAATTATCAGATCAATGCACAACATAAAGTAGGCTTTGGTATTACAAATATTAATTCAACAAATCTATTAGACAACGATACTGATATACTCAATGATTATTCTAAAAACTATTTTACTGCCAATTACAACTTCACCAAGACCCAGTACTATGATAGATTGTTTCCAGTTAATTTTTGGTTTGATATTTCATCTGGTTTTGGAAACAGAAGTAACGACTTTGGGAAGGAAACACAAACAATGCTTAATCTAGAAACGTATAAAATATTTAATCTCAATCCAAAGAATAGTATCTACACAAGATTTAATGGCTCACTACTCTCCTCTGACAATTATTTAGATAACGAATTATTTCGCTTTGGTGGTATTAATTCCATTCGAGGTTTTGAAGAAAATAGCTTGGTTGCTAATTTATTCGGAGTTATAAATACCGAGTACAGGTACCGACTCAGTAACGGACTGTATGTGCATTCTGTACTAGATGCTGCATATTTTGAAAATAGTTTAACGGATGCTAAAGAAAAATTATTTGGGTTTGGCTTTGGATTTGGACTCTTAACCAATTCTGGATTATTTCGATTAAACTATTCTAGCGGAAAAACTGAAAATCGTCAATTTAGATTATCAGATTCTAAAGTCCATATAAGTTTAACAGCAACTTTTTGATTGGGATTACATACCTTTGTGCTCATGAAAAACGAAACTACAATTTTTGGTATAAGAGCTATTATAGAAGCTATTAAATCTGACGAAACTCTAGATAAGGTTTTTATTCAGAAAGGATTGAAAGGCGATTTATTTCAAGAGCTAGAACAACTATTACGTTCAGAAAGTATAAACTCTTCTTATGTGCCTGTTGAAAAACTTAACCGTCTTAGCAAAGGAGGGAATCATCAAGGTGCAGTAGCTCAAATATCTCCTGTAGCATTTCATAACTTAGATGATTTAGTTTTAGAAGCTATAGAATCTGAAAAAGCACCTTTATTTTTATTACTCGATCAGTTAAGTGACGTCAGAAATTTTGGTGCTATAGTTAGAACAGCAGAATGTACTGGAGTCTCAGGAATCATTATTCAGAAAAAAGGAGGAGCTCCTATTAATGGAGATACTATAAAAACAAGTGCAGGGGCAATTTTTAAAATTCCTATTTGTAAAGTAGACCACATCAAAGATGCCGTTTTTCATATGCAATCATCAGGAATTAAAGTTATTGCAGCAACCGAAAAAGCTAATGATTTTATTTACGATGTATCGTTTAAAGAACCTTGTGCTATTATCATGGGTTCTGAAGGTAGAGGTATTAATCCTTCTGTATTAAAGGTCGTAGATGAACAAGCCAAACTTCCTATTTTAGGAGAAATAGAATCTCTTAATGTATCTGTTGCTTGCGGTGCTTTTCTCTATGAAGCTGTGAGACAACGCTCATAACTAATAAAAATCAGCTTTTATCTTCAGACTTTTTGAAGATATAATTGATTGTTGTTTGCGGATTATTGTCAAACTCATTTTCCTCTATATTATCTTCTTCAGGTAAAATCTCAATAAAATTTCCGTTTTCATCAAAATGTTTCATAAACGGATCTTCTTCTTCATTATAATCTGGTTCTTCCCATTTATAACGTTGTGGTTTGGCTATTTGCTTTCTAAAAATTAACGCAAATATTAGTCCTGTAATTAAACCTCCTAAATGACCTTCCCAAGACATTCCATCTCTTATAGGAAACACATACCAAATCATGCTTCCATATAAAAAAATCACCATTAAAGACAAGGCTATTAATCGATAATGTTTTGCGAAAATTCCTTTGAAAAATATAAAACTTACCAAAACATAGATTAATCCACTTGCACCTATATGATTTCCTCTGTTAGCAATGAGCCATGTTAATGAACCAGACAATAGGATACCATAAATTATAACTTTCCATGCTATCTTATTATAGAAATAAAATAAGGCCATGGATAGTATAAACAGTGGAATAGAATTGTTGTACAAATGATTAATATCACCATGCAAAAAAGGACTCGTGAAGATGCCAAGCAACCCTTCTAATTCTTGTGGTCTAATTCCGAAAGATTTAATACCATAATCTATACGTACTTGATACCAAAAGACTAACCAAACTGTAAACAGTATAAGTACAGGGTATAAAATAACACTTGTTGAATATTTAAATTGCTCTGACGACATATTGTTTCACATTACTTCAAATCTATAACCAAAATAGAATTTTATGAAATATTGTCATAAGTGAGCTCTTTATATTCGCATTTCGTAATTTTGCGCCAAGGCAAACTACTATGAACACTCCACTAGCTGAAAGACTCCGTCCTAAGACACTCAATGATTATTTAAGCCAACAACATTTGGTTGGAAAAAACGGTATGCTTTATCAGCAAATTAAGAGTGGTGTTATTCCTTCATTAATTCTTTGGGGACCACCTGGAATAGGGAAAACAACTTTAGCTAATATTATTGCCAACGAATCTGGGCGACCATTTTTTAAGTTGAGTGCCATTAATTCTGGAGTAAAAGATATTAGGGACATTATTGATAAAGCAAAAAAAAGCGGAGGGTTATTTACAGCTAAAAACCCGATTTTGTTTATTGATGAGATCCATAGATTTAGTAAATCGCAACAAGACTCTTTATTGGAAGCTGTTGAGAAAGGTTGGGTAACATTGATTGGTGCCACTACGGAAAACCCTAGTTTTGAAGTCATTTCGGCATTACTTTCAAGATGTCAAGTTTACACATTAAATCCTTTTAGCAAGGATGATTTAGAAGCACTTTTGCAAAGAGCTATTTCTGAAGATGAAGTATTGAGTAAATTAGACATCGAATTAAAAGAAACCCAAGCTTTACTGAGACTTTCTGGTGGTGATGCCAGAAAATTACTTAATATTTTTGAACTGTTAGTTACGTCGTTTGAAGGCCCAAAAGTTACCATAACTAACGATTTGGTTACTAAACAAGTCCAAACTAAAGCTGCTAGATACGATAAAACAGGTGAGCAACATTACGACATTATTTCTGCTTTTATAAAATCAATAAGAGGAAGTGATCCAAATGCTGCAGTGTATTATTTAGCACGTATGATTGATGGTGGTGAAGACGTAAAATTCATTGCAAGACGGCTACTTATTTTAGCCAGTGAAGACATTGGTAACGCAAACCCTACCGCCTTGGTCATTGCTAACAATACTTTTCAGGCGGTATCTGTCATCGGTAATCCAGAGTCCAGAATAATATTAAGCCAATGCGCAACCTATTTAGCTAGTTCACCAAAAAGTAACGCAGCTTATGAAGCAATAGACAGAGCGTTACAAATTGTAAGAGAAACTGGTGATTTACCTGTTCCTATGTCTATTAGAAATGCTCCTACCAAGTTAATGAAAGAACTTGGCTACGGAGATGATTATAAATATGCGCATAGTTATGAAAACAACTTTGCAGAACATGAGTTTTTACCAGAAGAGATTAAAAACACAAGATTATACAACCCAGGAAATAATTCCAGAGAACAAGCTCAGCGTAGTTATCTAAAAGCACTTTGGAAAAACAAGTATGGATACTAATATTTGTGTTTGGTGTTGGGTGTTGGGTGTTTTGGAAACTAAAATTTAATATTCATAACCTTTGTTTCTTGAAGCTCGCCATTGTTTTCTGAATAATACCAAAACCCATCTCTTTTATAAACAATAGCACTTTTTCCTTTTACAATAAATACATTTTCAGCAGTAGTACTCAATAAAAACATAACTACTTTTGGTTCAGAATCCACTAGTTGATAACCATTATTTTTAGGCTGAGCATAAAAAATTTCTTCATTTTTATTTTCTATACCTTTTTCAACAACAATAGATTTAGACTCCTTTACAACTTCAACCTTTACTTCTTTTACTTCGGACTCTACATCCTTCACTGGTTGTTTCTCCTCTTCTACTTTTACAACAGTTGTTTTACTAATTTCAGATTTGACTTCTTTGGGTTTATAAGCATAATCTATTTCCTGGAATGTCTCAAAAGCATCTCTCATCGCTTCGCTATATGCTCTATCAAAACTTTTCAAGCGAGACTCACCAACTTTGGAGGTCATCACCTTATTTCCAAAACAATCTTTTAGAATAATCTCTATTTTAGAAGTAAACATACCTCCTTTATCATTAGATGCCTCAGAAGTTAGCGCTAAGCACCTATCCTCCTTTAAATCTTCCGGCAATTCTTCATCTAAAAAATAAGCCTGATAACCATATTTATTAAATAAAAATTTTAAGATAGAGTTTAACTGATATTGATCCTCACTTTTAGAAAACTCAAAAGATTTCGGCACGATGATATATTTATAATCATTAATGCTTTTTTGTGCCTGAGCAAATAATGAGCATAAAATAAACGAACCAATAAATATTATTTTTTTTAACATAACTTCTTTTTTATAGATGATATTCTATAGCTTTTAAATGTGATACTTTTTTGTAATTGTGATTGCTATTTGCATTATTATAGTCGAAATGAATTGTATCCATCCCTACTTTATGAGCACCTTCAATATCTGCCTCAAGACTATCACCAATCATAATACTTTCGTTAGCCTTCGCTTTAGCAACCTCTAATGCAAAATTAAATATTTTTGGATTAGGCTTTTTTACACCTACCATCTCAGAATTAGTAACGGTTTTAAAATAGGTTCTAATATTAGATGTAATCATTTTTTTTTCTTGAGCTTCTGAAAAACCATTTGTAATGATGTGTAACTCATACTTTCCTTCTAAATATTTAAGTAGTTCGTGAGTACCTTCAAATAAATAATTAAAACTCGACAAATGTTCTATATAAGCTTCGGATAAATGGTGAATCATATCATCTTCAACGACAAGCTCTAACTGATCGAAAGCATCCTTCAACCTACCATAACGTAACTGAGGTTTAGTAACACGCTCTTCCCTATAAAGTTTCCAATAATTTAGATTAATTGGCTCATAAACATTTAAAAAACTATTGAGCTCTACATCTATAGCATTCAACTTAAAAATCTTTTCAAACGTTAAACCCGAATTTTTATCAAAGTCCCAAAGGGTGTGATCTAAATCAAAAAAAACATGCTTTATTCTTGTACTCATTCCGCCGACTGCAAAATCATATTAAACAAAGACCTAAACCCTTTCCAACGGTCTAAATCACTAAAAGAATAGTTATGGAAAATTGGAGTAAAGGTGCCATCAACAGCTTTTACCTGATTGATGAGTTTTTGTAAATGTTCCGTTTTATCTAATTTGGATTGGTATTTCAACAAACCAAAATCCATACAATGATAAGGATTTATTTGTAACGGTGTTTGCACTTCGTAATCTAAATCGTAAAACTGAAATGGAGTACATGTACCAGCTCTAAAACCTAGCACATTAACATAACCCATTGTAAAATCCTGATTAATTTCAAGCTCAATTAAATTTCTATATGAAATGGGTAAATTGAGTTTTGAAAATGAATGTCTAACCGCTTTTAAGTCCGTATTAACAATAGATTCCATTTTTTGTTTTTCTTTCTTTAAAATAGAAATGTCATCTAATGAAAAATAAGATGCTTTAATACCTACATCACAATAGTCTGCCACAGACTTAATAAGCGATACAAATTCCTTCTTGTTAGTACTTACATTTTTATCGTAAGTGGAATAATCTCCAATTAAAAACAGTACTATAAACTTAAAATCATATTGTTTTTGCTTTGTAATAATCCATTTGAAAGTATCATAAGGATCGCGCTTAAAACCCATTAAAACAGAAAAACGTTGATAAACCTGTTTCAACTTTAAACGCCCTAAGTCACCAAAAATTCCACCTATGGTTCTCAATAACCCTTTTTTTCTAAAATAGTAAGCCGATGGCACATCTATAACCGGCTTTACTTGATAGCTTCGTTCTGGAAAAACAAAATCCGGAAATCGTTTCTTAAGGACATCTCTTAGCTTATATGCCCAAATATCTACTACAGGTTGGTTTAAAAACTTATTGTTATATGCCAAACTATCTTTAGCCATAAACCTGCCATAAGCATCATTGACATGTGGTAAATATTCTTCGTAACGGCTCAATAAATAAAAGGATGCTGCAAAAATATCAAAGGGTAAATCGCTACGCTCTCCTGTAGCAAAAAAGCCTTTGGTATTACCCCATTTTTGTACGTGAATATCTAAATCGGATAAACCTTGCTCAAACAACAAGTCATTACTTCTTACAAACAACTCATTACTCAATGGTTGTTTAGCGTATGACATTTTAAGACTATTGTGCGCAATAAAATCCTCTACTTTAGATGTAAAACTCACTTCAATACCCAAAATCCGTTTACAAATATGCTTAAACGTATAGGTTAAACGAGGTGTAATCTTATGAGTGTAAACTAATAACATCTTTTAAGTTTGCGGTGTTTGGCAGCGGTTGAAAGTTTTAATATCACAGAATATTTTCATCTGCGAAACTAAAATACGCTTTCTCTGTAATTATTAAATGATCTAGGACTTTAATATCTAAACTTTCTGCTGCTAATTTTAATTTATGAGTTAAATTCTTATCAGCTTCGCTTGGTTTTAAAGTTCCTGAAGGATGATTATGACATAAAATCAATGCTGTTGATCCAACTTCTAAAGCCGTTTTTAGTACCAAACGAACATCTACCAAAGTTCCGGTAATTCCTCCTTTGCTTAATTGATTTTTCTGAATGACTTTATTGGAATTATTGAGATAAAGAATCCAGAATTCTTCATGAGGTAACTCTCCAAGAATGGGTTGCATTACATCAAAAACCGAACGGCTAGATGTAATTTTATCTAATTGTACCACATCTTCGAGTCGTCGTCTACGTCCCAACTCCATAGCTGCTACAATAGTGATTGCTTTGGCTTCACCAATACCCTTGAATTCCATTAATTGCTTTATGGATAGCTTCCCAAGTGCATTTAGGTTATGATCTACACTCGCCAAAATACGCTTGCACAAATCTACAGCACTCTCATTTCTGCTACCAGAACCTATAAGAATTGCTACGAGTTCGGCATCGCTCAAAACCGCTTTTCCTTTATCTCTTAACTTTTCTCTTGGCTGATCATCTTGTGACCAATTTTTTATGGAGAATGAACCTGAATTTTCCGACATGCACTAAAGATAAAAAATTGTACATTGAAGCATCTAATTTAATGCATTAAAAATCAATCAAAAATGAAATCTATTTTCGAAGAAAGTGCTTGTAACGAAATTATGTCACGCCTAGAAAACCTTAATGACAATGCCAAAGCAAACTGGGGAAAAATGAATGTTGAACAAATGCTAGAGCACTGTACAAAACCTATAGAATTATCATTGGGCGAATCTCAAATAGAGAAACCAAACTGGTTAAAGAGAAGTATATTTAAGCTGGTTGCACCAAGTCTTTATAACGATAAACCTTGGAAACAAGGCTTACCAACTGCAAAAGAATATATTATTACTGATAGCTTCAACTTCAATACGCAAAAAGAAAAATTGAAAACTAAGATTGAGCAAATGAGTCAGTCTAAAGATTATTTTGAACCCACTAAAGACCATCCTTACTTCGGTACGTTTACTGCTGAACAATGGGGAAAAAGTGCCTATAAACATTTAGATCATCATTTTAGACAGTTTGGTGTTTAAACTTAACATCATCACTAAGTTTATCTAAGTGAAGTTTCTGAATTTAATAAACTTTTATAAATGAGATGCTGAAACAAGTTCAGCATGACAAGACATGAAATATCCACCAACACATCATCAAGATTCGGATAAAAATCACATCATAGACGTGATTAAAACTTACCCTTTAGCAACTATTATTTCCGTAAAGGATAACGAACCTCTGGTTACACATTTACCTTTGATTTTTGAAGATGGAAAACTTATTGGGCATATTGACATTTACAACCCACAAGCTAAATTGCTAAAAGACAATACTAACATTACAATCCTCTTCTATGGACCACAATGTTATATTTCTCCAAGCATCTACTCCACTACGCAATTACCCACTTGGAACTATATTAGAGTACACCTCAAAGGCAAAGTAAAAGCTATTGAAGACAAGCAAGCCTTAAAGCAATCTCTAATTACTATGACAGAGTTTCTAGAAGCTCCAAATCCAAAGTACACATTAGAGCCTGACAACCCAAGACTAGATGCTAATCTTAACTACATTGAGATGTTTGAAATTACCATAAGCGAATGGGAAGGAAAGTTTAAACTCTCACAAGACAAAAAGCCCAAGGATATTTTAGCGGCTCGTGAGGAATTGATTAAAGCCAACCAAGATAGTATTAGAGTGTTTTTAGATAAGGTGTTTTGATCTAAGCCTGATATAATTATTATTCATTAAGAGCTCATTTTAATCAACTCACATATAGCCTATTAAATAAAATCAAACAAAGCTTGAACAGAGAAGAAAAAAATGCTGAAACTTATTTTAAATCTATAGGTTTTGAAAAAATTAAATTTGAACCTAACGGCAATCGAACACCTGACTTTTTAATTAATAATCAAATTGCAGTAGAAGTACGTAGACTTAATCAATTTCATTATGATATACCTTTAGAAAAAGTAACATATAATTTGATTCCTAGAATAATTAATCAAATAGAGTCTTATGGTGACGGTTCTCATAAAAGCTCTGCATTCATAGGTATCACATACTTGAGACCAATAAAATATAATAAGGAAATAAAAGAAAAAATAAATTCAATTTTGAAATCTCACTCATTAAATATGGGAATACCTAAAGCATATAAAATCACTGATAATTTAGAAATAGATATTTTTCCATCTGAGAAAAAATTAGATGTTCAGTATCATTTTGGTTCATCTACTGATTTTAATGAAGGTGGTTTTGTTTTAAATAATATCTATAATAGCTTAAAACTAATAGTTAAAGAAAAGAAAGAAAAAGTTCAACCATTTAGATCTGATTACGATATTTGGTGGTTAGCCCTAATTGATAACATTGGAAATGGATTGAGTAAATCGGAATTAAAACAATTAAGAAATAGTATCGATTTTGACTTAAATTTCGACAAAATCTTTATTATATCAAATACAAACCCAATAGTTGGTGGTGAATTATAATTTCATGAGTACTTACTTTTTTATTCTTTAATTGTTTTTTAAACTTTGAAAGCATTCAATAAGCTAATATTATTCTTACCTAAAACACAACCCCTTTATTACAAACCAATACCAATAAAACAAGTTGTAAGGTTTCAAAGAACTATCAACTAATGTATCTTTGCAAGCCTAAAATTATTGAACACATGCACGATTTTCAAATGCTGAATTACATAAAAGATACTATCCAAAATATGCCTAACGATTGGTTAAAATTAACTACTCATCGTTTGGATATTTATAATGAAAAATTAGCTAAAACGCAGTTTATAACACAGTTTGAAAGTCTTTACGAATCCAACGATTCTAGCAACAAATCACTAAGTGAATTACCAACAGCTTACGATTATATCAGGTTAGGTCATCCGTTATCTTCAATCCTAGAATGGACTATTGGTAAACTCAATAACTTAAATGCCGAAAATGTTATTAGCTTCTCTTCAGAAACTATGCCTTTGTTGGCAATTTTACGTACCAATCTTTTGGAAAACAGAGCTACCAAAATTTTATATACTGATACTTTACCAAAAGGATTTAATTCTGATCTTTTAAAATCGGTTTACAACTACAACTTTGAAGTTGAACAAATTGAAAATTTAGAGACTGTTGAAGCTTTTGAAGGCACTACAATTCTTATCTCAAAACAGAAAAGCATTGAAACTAACCTCCAACATAAACATATCGATTTTTATGTAAATCTTTTTGAAGGCTTAGGTAGTGTTCTTTTGGTTTCGGCTGAAACAAAAAATAGCTTTATTTCAGATATACAACATGTAAGACGTCGTGAAACTATTGCTATGACACCTGCCAATTGTCTTGTAGCCTTAGAAGCTTTCACTGAGCAAAAAGCTATTTCAATGACAACTAATGAAGTCAAAAATCACAAAACCGAAGTGACTTCAATTATTAATAATATCAATGCTACATCTGGTGAAGCTCTAGTAGCATCTAGCGGTTTGTCTATGCAATACGCTATTATGATGGGATTAGTGGATAATGCCCAAAAACAACATCCAGGAAAAGCTATAAAATTTGTAGTGCCACCAAACTGTTATGGTGGAACTAACGACCAAGCTAGACGTGTAGCCGCATGTTCAGATAATGTTGATATTGTAGATTTACCTGTAGATGGTGACAATGATATGGTAAATAGCGTTGAGCGTGTTTTAACCCAAATCGCTAATGAAGATGCCGTACCATACATTATTGCCGAAATCCCAACAAATCCACGAGTAGAAGTTCCTAATTTAGAACAGCTTAAAGCTGCTTTAACAAAAAAGAGGAAGACCAAAAACAATCAAGATGCCATAGCACCAGTATTTATTTTAGATCAAACATTTTGTCCTAATGTGCAATTTTTAGCTAACGACGGTATTTTGTCTGATGTAAAAACTATTGCTTATGTGAGTGGTTCAAAATTTCCAAGTGGTGGAAAATGTACCGCTGGCTATTGTGTAGCTAATGCTAAAGCCGAATATTTAATTCAGCCAATTGCAACACATCTAGAAATTTCCGATAATGAAGCGACAGGCTTACAGTACCAAATTTTAGCAGAACAGTTGCCTTCTATGCTTACTCGTATTGCTGAAGCTTATAAAAACACTAGAGATTTTGTAAACTATATTCATGAGGTATTGCCAGAAGCTAAAATAAATTTTGTTTCGGAAGACTTAGCCAATCAAGGATTTACACCTTCTGTATTCTCATTAGATCTACCAACAAAAGGAAACACTAGCGAAGAACGTGAAGCTTATAAACGTGCTTTAAATCTTAAGCTTATCAACCAAATGATAACTGAAATACCTAATGAAAGCAAATACTGCGTAAGTTACGGACAACTTAAAGGTTGTTATTGGACAGTTCCTGCGACCTCAACCCAGGGTACTACAAAAGAAGGTGACAAAGACTATATTGCTCGTGTTTCAGTATCTCCAGATTTAGATTTGGAAAAGCATAAATCTGTGTTTTTGGATTTTGTTGATGACATTTAAGATTTACTCAAACTTTTCTACAATAAGAATGGGATATTTTTTTCTTAAACGATCTCTTTCATTATTAAGAATTGTATCTCTACTAAATTGATTACGATGAATTTGAAACATCATTTCATCATAATCATATTTTGAATCTCTAACCTTTAATTGCTTAATTGCTTTTTTATGAGCAGATAACACGTCAATATAATTTTGATATGATGTCTTATCTGTGTGTACATACTCAAAAATCGTAGATGAATTAACAAAGTCTTTAAATTTATCCACTAAATCCTTCAAGGCTACTATATTTCCATTAATCATAATATTCTTTCCGACATCAACACGTATAGTATCTGAGAATACACGCTTTTTATAGCTATCAAAAAAAGGCACACTAGAAGGATCGTAAGGTTTTCTCGGGAAAGTCTCATGAAGTGATGGTGAAATATAATTCTTTATCTGATTGTTATAAAATCGCTTTGTTAAATCGTCATCATTTTGAACTTCATAAATAATTTTAGTTTGCCCATATTTAAATAGCTCAAACTCAAACTCCTTTACATAACGTATCGGAATAGATTTATTTGCTCTCAATCTTGTTGCAGCCCTATAACTCACCGCTTCTGTTAATTCGTTTTTCATATTATTTACATAATTATATGCATCGCTTAACTCTATTGGTTCGTATTGCTCATTAAGCAACTGAATATTACCATGTGAGTCAAAGTCTATTTTAAAAACGAGATAATTATAATATCGCCTTTCGTATGGTTCATCACTAAAGTCACTGCGTGGTACATCGATATTTGGGCGTGTTCTATAAGCAGCTTTATCTAAAGATTTATAGTCAATTACATTAAGTCTACTCAAACAAAATGATAATAAAACAAATGAGCAGAAATGAATGACTATAATTTTTAGTCTATTATTTTTTATGACTAAGCTAAGTGTTTTCCAAGCATCTAAATAGAGTACAATGATCAAAAAAATTGATGGCCACAAAAAATTGGTTATGAATTTAGAACCTATAAATGAAGAAGAAAATGTAGCAAACAAAAACCAAACTTTTGCAAACCAATGGATAAAATTAAAACCCAAAAATGTATTATCATTTAATATTCTACTGCGCTTATTATTGTGTCTAGAGAAGACACTTTGTGGTCTAGAGAATAATAAATTAATAGCTAAAGAATTACCTAAAATGACTGAAATCGCAGCAAAAAAAAGATTAAACAGTTGACGATCATTTTCGGATAAAACCATTGGTCTCCCCTCAAAATCTAGAAACATTATTCGTTCTGTCTCTCTCAAGCCATAAAAGAAACTATAAAGCAACACCGCTGAAACTAAACCAAGTAAAATTGACAATACAATTTTCTTAATAGAAATTGATCTAAAATTTATATTGGAATCGTAAAAAAGATGATTGAACTTCATTATTGACATACCTCTAAAAATAAGTCTTTGGAATTAATACTTTGTTACTTATACAAAAGAATATTTCAAAATTGCTTCAGTATATCAAACATGTTATTTAACTCATAACTCAATAAAAATCAGACCAGAGCTAGTTATTACTAATAATATCTTGGGTTCTTAAATTATTTCTCAGAACTTTGCGCTTTCATTTGTATTATACACAGATGAATTATTAAAGCATTAAAAAATCTATTGAAAAAACATAAAGCGCTTCGATTGTTTATGATTATCACAGTGTTGTTTATTAAAATAACACTCTTAACCATGATCATTAGAACTCATCTAGAGACCAACCTAGCATTTGTTATCACAGCTGTTTTAATTATTCTAATAATGGTATTTGGCTACAAATACTTAGATCTTCATCATGAAGATTTTGCTTACGAGAAGTTATCTTATGTACTTTGGGTTCCTGTTGGTGCTGTGCTGTGTTACATTCTAAATGTAACCTGTGGTTTAGGTAGCATACTCGCAGCTGGTATAGTTGGTACTAGCGCTTCATTTTTACCAGTCATAAATAAAGATTCCCTATATCTAAAACAGATACCTGTAAGTATATATTGTGGTGCTTTTGTTGGGATGTCTAGTGTTGAAACCTCACCATCTATACTATTTGTTTTTGCAGCTGGATGTTTAGCTGGTTTGTTATTGATGGTTTCCAAAAATCTTTACTTAGGTGTTGGTGGTAAACTCGGCACAATGGCTTTTGGTGGTGTTATTTTATCATCCTTAATTTATTGGCTCGTTGCATGAATACTTTTATCCTTATAATTACAGGTATTTTAGGAGCCGTCTTAACCTTCTACATTAGCGAGAACAAAAAGCAAGGAGCCGTTAGAGCCTCTGCTCTACTTTCATTAATTGTTGGTTTGTTTTTTTATTGTTTTCCTGAATTACTTAATCCATATTTAACAAAGCATATTCCTATTGTTTTTGTTGGTACATCATTCATTGGTATGGTATCTTCAAAAACAGTGGCTAACCAAAAAACTATTGCACTTGCTGGCATTTTGTTCACTATTATCTATATCAACAAAAATGAAGTTTTTGAAGGCTATGGTGGAGCTTTGGGAACTATGGCTTTTATTGCTTTGCTTGCAAGTATGGGATTTGTAGTATTTATTTCTAAAACCAATGAAACCAAACAGCAAGTAACTAGCTTTATAAAAAAGATTCTGAATAAAGAATAATTTCAAGATTCTAAAATAACACTTCGGCTATGCGCTGTGTGAAATTAGTTTTAAAACAATCCCTTTACTTCATCAAAATCTAAACCACCATAATTACCTGAACTCATTAAGAGCAAGGATTTGTCATCAAAGTTTTGAGAAAACAAAAACTCCTTAAAGTCATCTGGATTGGTATAAATAATTAAATCATCACGTTCAAAAGCATTGGCGATTTGATCATGCGTGACTTCATCTAATTTTTTAATTTCTACGGCATGTGGAGAGTAGAAAACTACGGCTACATCAGCAGCGTCTAACGCACCTTTGTATTCTTTTAAAAATTCAGCATTGAGACTGCTATAAGTGTGTAATTCTAAACACGCTACTAAAGTTCTGTCACTATATTGTGCTTTTACCGCTTTTGTTGTGGCTTCTACTTTACTTGGTGAATGTGCAAAATCTTTATAAGCCACGCTTTTTGAAGTTTCTGCAATTTTTTCTAAACGTTTGCTTGCACCTTTGAATGTAGAAATAGCTTCATAAAAATCGTCTTCATCAATACCCATATGCTGACAAATCCATTTAGCACCAGCAAGGTTATTTAAATTATGAGCACCGAAAATTTCAATTGGCATAGGACCTTCAGGAGTTTCCAATAAAGTTTCTCCATCTTCAACAGTATATTCTGGTGTGTAATACGGAATTTTACGGATTTGATTTTCTGAAGCTTCAACGACGCGCTTTACTTCTGCATCTTCTTCATTGTAATTAATACTTCCACCTCTAACAATTGAATCTACAAAGATTTTGAATTGCTCCACATAGTTTTCATAGGTCGGAAAAACATTAATATGATCCCAAGCAATACCACTTAACAACGCAATATTAGGTTTATAAAGATGGAACTTTGGTCGTCTGTCTATTGGCGAACTCAAATACTCATCACCTTCTAAAACGATAAAATCATTGTCTTCGGTAAGTTTTACCATCACATCAAAACCTTCAAGCTGAGCCCCAACCATATAATCCACATCTCTATCGTGATAATGCATAACGTGCAAAATCATAGACGTAATGGTGGTTTTACCATGACTTCCACCAATAACTACTCTGGTTTTGTCTTTGGATTGTTCGTACAAAAACTCTGGATAGCTATAAATTTTCAAACTTAAATCTTGCGCTTTTAATAGCTCTGGATTGTCTGCTTTAGCATGCATACCCAAAACTACAGCATCTAAATCTGAAGTGATTTTTTCTGGAAACCAACCAAAAGTTTCAGGCAAAAGACCTTTGGCTTCAAGTCTAGATTTTGAAGGATTAAAAATCTCATCGTCACTCCCTGTAACGTTATATCCTTTGTTGTGTAGCGCTAACGCCAAATTGTGCATAGCAGCACCACCTATAGCTATAAAATGTACGTTCATACAACAAATATAAATTATAGAAAAGAGATATTAGAGTAGAGCGATGAGAAAAATCAAGAACATACTATTTTCAACAAAAGTCAAATCTTTAACTGAAAAAAATAATTTAACATAAAGCATCAATTCAAGTGAATTCTATGATTTAAATGAATAGAATTTACATCGTGAATATGATTAAAAGTTCTCGATACAATTTGCTCATTCTTCACAAATCACTCGAACTGACGAACTAGAGACTGGAGACTGGAGACTGGAGACTGGAGACTAAAGATCTGGATTTACCGCCAAACTATTAAACAACTTTGCTTTTGTACTAAAGAATTTGTTCTGAAGTTCAATAGCCTTTAACTGTCCGTCAATAAGTTTAGACTCACGAGAATTTACTAAAAACAGAGAACTTTCACCCAATTGAAACTTACGCTCCTCTGCTTGTAGCATCATTTGGTAATCTGATACCATTTCTGTTGTTATTTCAGTTTGGGTAACGTAGGATTCTAACTCTTGTTTTATAGCATTAATTTTATTTCGAAGAGTAACACGTGTAGCATCAATTTCAAACTCTGCATCTTGTTGTTTTATTTTTGCCAATTTTAAATCTCCACGTTCTTTTCTAAGGAATAAAGGCAAACTAATGTTTAAACCGCTTTTATAATCTTCAGTATTTAAGGTATTAACCTCATCTGGAGTTTCTGTTAGGAAATTGTATTCTAAACTTATTTTTGGCAATAATTTATTTGCTTTAAGCCTTCTATCAACTTCCAAACCCTGAAGTTTATAATCTAAAGATTGCATTTTTGGATGTGCAGCCAATTCTTGCTCTTCTGTCTGTAATGTATTAATATCAAAAGTAGCATCAATAGTTGCTTCTGCATTGATATCTGGAATAACTTCTGGTTGCAACTCTACAGGAATGTTATTTTCTAACCATAAAAAGTTAGATAATTCTAAAGCGGCCTTCATCAATTTCACTCTAGATTGCTCTAATCCAAGCTTTCTATTGCTAACGGCTATTCGCGCTTCTGTGGCTTCAATTTCAGCATTTTCACCAACTTCAACACCTTTAGCAATACCTTCATAACGCAATTCGGCATTAGCTAAGAAATTTTGAAACAACAGCAGTTCATTATACGCTTGAAGCCATTTAAAATAAACAAGAGAAGCTTCATATAATATGTTATTGACATAGATATCTCTATCGGCTTTGGCCTGCTCTCTATATAATTTGGCTTGCTTTAACGAGGCCATTCGGTTATTAATAAATAAACCTTGACCTATAGGTACTGAAAAGCCAGCACTAAACAAACCATCTTCTGGAACTGTAGATTCTGGATTTAAATAATAACCCGAATTGTCTTCAAATTTTGCTTTAAGTTCTACACCAAACCAAGTGGGTATTTTGAACATTCCGTTTAGCTTATCATAGTACTCAGTATTCCCAAACTTCTTTCGGCTATAATCGACTTCAACCTTTGGATCGAATGCTCCACGAGATTTCATGAGTTTTGCTTGGCTTTCATCTATCACCAATTGCGCTTGTTT
This sequence comes from Winogradskyella sp. SYSU M77433, assembly GCF_029911945.1. NCBI lineage: Bacteria > Pseudomonadati > Bacteroidota > Flavobacteriia > Flavobacteriales > Flavobacteriaceae > Winogradskyella > Winogradskyella sp. SYSU M77433. Next base: position 106,123 of record NZ_JARYTG010000010.1, read on the forward strand.
CACTACTGGATGAAATTTTTTGACATAACCTAAGTATTCATCAAACCGAAGCACATTATCATCTAATGGACTATTCTGAGAAAACCCAATTAAGAAATTACCAAAAAATATAATTATGGCTAAAGGTCTTATCATTTCTTTTCTGTAGTTGTTTTAGCTGTATTGGCTGTATCTGGCTGATAATAATTTGGCGGGAATCCGTTGAGCTGCCTCCATAATTCGAACCAAATCGGAACATCTTCTAACAATGCCATCGTATAAGCACCAGAACCTGCTCTAATCTCTTCTGGCCATTTATGATCTTCTTCATCAGGTGCTAAAAGCACTCTAAACTTTCCATTTGGACTAATAAAATTCTCAACGGCAACAACCTTGGCACCATAAGTTCCATAAGATACATTAGGCCAACCGCTAAAAACAATTACTGGCCAACCATCAAACTGAACTCTTACTTTTTCACCTATATGAATTAGTGGTAAATCTATTGGTTCCACATAAGTTTCTACAGCTAAGCTCGCTCTTGCAGGCATAATACCTACCAATGCTTCACCTTCCTTAAAGGTTTGCCCTATACCAACTCTCAATGCTTTATTAATATAACCATCGTAAGGTGCTCTGACAAAACGTAAATCATTCCTGATTTGATAATTGGAATATTGATTATCCAATTTAGATACCTGAGCTTCCGTATCAAACTGAGTAGATTGTGCCGTAAACTTTTCACTTTGCGCTTTTGAAATTTTATCTGCATACTCTGCGCCCAATCGTGATAATTCTACCTGTGCATTTATCACTTCATTTTTACTTGCAAGCAGTTTGTTTTCCTGAGAAATTAATTTCGCTTGTGTTTCTTGAAGTTTTAAACGTTTTTCCTCTACATCTTTTACAGCCTTAAATCCTTCCTGCTGTAAGGTTACAGTACGATCGTACTGTCTTTGAGCAATGCTAATATTAGTTTTTGCTGCCTCTAAATCAATACTATCACTCTTTACTTTTAGTCTAGCTTGAGTTAATTTATTTTGGGCTTGCTCTAATTTTAAAGAACGTTCATTTATTAAAGCACTTATTTGACGATCTAGCGCTTTTACTTTTTCCGCATAAGACCCTACAGATTGCGCTTTTGCATTTCGTTGTTGTTCTGTTCTTTCAACAAGATTAGGGTCAAAATATTCACTTTTCACCTCAGAAATTTGAAGAATAGTATCTCCTTTAGATACAAAATCTCCTTCCCTAACGAACCATTTTTCTATTCTACCTGGAATTGGTGATTGAATGGTTTGTGGTCGTTCATCTGGTGTTAATGTGGTAACATTACCTCTTCCTGTTATATTTTGAGTCCAAGGAAGAAAAAGTATAATAATCCCGACAATGGCGAAGGCTCCCAAAAAGCGGTTAAAGTATTTATAATACCTCCCATGAAAAACACGTTGACCCGATTTTGAGGACTTTATGTCAACAGTTTTATTAAGTTGGTTTTGTGATATATTTAGCATCCTTTACTTTCTTTAAATTATTTCACCATCTTTTAACGTGATAATCTCTGAACAACCTGAAGACCAGTCATTACTTTTACTAACAACAACTAAAGCCCAAGGATTAGATTTGTCTAATAAAAATTTAATGATTCTATCTGCTTCTGACTTTTCTAACTGCTCTAGCGGATCTTCAAGAATTAAAATCTTTGGTTTCCCTACAATTGCTCTCGCTAAAACAATTTTTCTAGTGATGGTATATGGAATCTGATTTCCCGCTGGATGAAGAATCGTGTTTAAACCTTTTGGACTTTCTTTTACAAATTGATATAGTCCTACTTTCTCTACAGCCCACATTAATTCTTCGTCAGACACCTCAGAATTTGCAAATGTGATATTTTCTCTAATTGTAGCTTCAAAAGTCGTTTCTTCTGAAAGTGCCAATCCAAGATGTGATCTGTAATGATTAAGATTTATGTTACTTAACATAAATTTGTCCAAATAAATATTTCCTTTTGTAGGCTCAACAACTCCACCCAATAGCATAAGTAAAGTAGATTTTCCGGAACCACTCTCTCCTTTAATAAGCATTCTACTCTTTGGCTTTATTTTTAAAGAGATGTTTTTTAGAATTGGTTGTTGTCTATTCGGCACACTATAACTTGCCTTATCTAGCTCCAATACAAAATCATCTTTAAACTCTGGTTTATCACCTTCCTGAGATTCTAATTCTTTATCTACCACCTCTCCCATTTTCTCTAGAGATGTTAGTACATCATAAAAAGACTCTAGACCAAGGATTAATTTTTCAACCGAAGCTATGACTAATAAAATGATAATTTCTGCTGCGACAAACTGACCAATATTCATTTCTTGATTCAATACAAGTAAACCACCTATCAATAGTAAACTGGCCGTTACGATAACTTTAAAGCCAATCATTTGAATAAACTGCAGCACTAGTATTTTAAAGTGCCCTTCTCTAGCTTCTAGATAACTATTTACGATATCGTCACTTTTTTTCATACCTAAGTTGGTTTTACCCGATAGTTTAAAACTCACTACTGTTCTAGCAATCTCCTCTATCCAGTGTGCTACTCTGTATTTGTGCTTAGACTCTTTTATACTTGTTTCTAATCCTTTCCTTGCTGTGAACTTGAAAACTATATAAATTAGAAGTAGTAGAAGAATTCCAAAGGCTATAAAAAATGGATGATAAAACGATAATAGAATTAATGCAAATATAATTTGAAGCACAGCTGCAGGAATATCGATTAACAACTTAGCCAAACCTTTTTGAATTGTTAATGTATCGAAAAAACGGTTAGCTAATTCTGGTGGATAGTAATTACGCAACTCGTTCATCTTAATCTTTGGAAAACGGTATGTGAATTCAAAAGATGCTCTGGTAAAAATTCGCTGCTGAATGGTTTCAATCATTCTCAACTGCATAACCTGTAAAACACCTACAAACGCTACACCTGTTGTAACCAAAACAACAAGGACAATCCATGAGGTACTAACTTGAGCTCCTTGAATTAAGTTTATTATTGCCTGTACTCCTAAAGGGAGAGTTAAGCCCAATAGTCCCGAAAAAATGGCATAATATACAACTTGAAAAATGTCTCTCTTTTCAAGTTTTAATAGTCCAATAAGTCTCTCCCATGGAGACATTCCTGATTTTTGTTCGGTCATATACTTTTATTAATAGTTTTAATAACTAAATCTTTGAAAAATTGGGTAGGACAATTGTCCGTATGGCAATCTGTAATAGATTCAAAATGTGCTTTCAAAAAATGCTGGTGTAACGATCCACCTACTATAGTACTAGCTAAACTTGAAGGATATTCATAATCTGGATTGATATTTAAAATCATTTCCTTAATTCTAGTCACCAAACTTTTGTACACTACAAAATAGCCATCTTTATTTTCATTATCCACCTCCTTTGTTAGGTACGATTTTGAATACTCATTAATTACAATTCTATTTAAAACTACTTCGTTAACGTGCGAATAGGTCATATCCTCTTCTATAGTTTGTGTAACTATTTCAATAGCCCTAAGTAATTTTTCTTCGTCATCAGATATACTATGAGTTGCAAAAACCAATTGGTACTCTACCCAAGCCCAATACCAAGAAGTTAGATATAACAACAGTTTATGCTTACTTTCAAAATAGCGATATATAGAACTTTCGTTAGATCCGATTTTGGCACCTAATTTTTTAAAGGTAAAATGATCAAAACCAATTTCATCGATTAAAAGAATACTGTTTTCAATAATTCTTTTCCCCAAGTCAGAAGATTCTGGGTCTTTTAAAAACAGTTTTTCAGGTACCGAAATTTTTAAATTTGATAGCAGATTTATCATTTTTAAAACATTTGATTGCAAATTTAATAGTATTACTATCAGGGTAAAATTTTTAACAAAAAATTATGCCATCAAAAAGCTTGACAGCATAAGACTTAACATTAAAATAACCTTTTAATTAAAGTGCCTCAATTTTTGCTTTCTCTTCTTGAAATACTTCTTCAGACGAAGTAGCGATGGCCTTATTAATCCATTGTAAAGCCTCATTTTTGTTTTTACGGTGCTTGTAGATTTGAGCCAGTTTATAATAGGCCCATTTTTTTTGTACTCCGTCTTTAACAGAGTAGTTTGAAATAAAGGTTTTTATATGCTTTTCACCTTTATCTAATTGTATATTGTAGTCTGCACAGACCTTACCCAATTGATAATAAAACACATTGTTTTGATGTTTTTTTTGAGCCTCCTCTATGGTATGTATAGCTTTTTCAGGTAGTTCTTGAGATTCATAAAAGTTGATTAACTTTTCATAACAAGTTACTGAACCTCCTATTTTTACTGCTAGCTTATAATATTTTTCAGCAAGCTCTGACTCATCATCAGCTTTATAAACATAACCTTTAGCTAAATAGCCATCTACTTTCGACAAATTTTCTAGTTCCTCTGCATATTTTAAAGCCTTAGAAAAACTGCCACCAACGATACCTGGCAAAGAGACATATAATTCTACCAAAGCCCAACGTGTATCTATATGATTAGGGTCTAAATCCGCAGCTTTATGAAATGCATCTTTTACATCTCCGATTAAGCCTAAAGCTCTAAATTTACTTACACTTAAAGCTTTCATACCTAACGCTCCTCCGTATTTGTATTGGTAATTGGCATTGTTAGGGTAACTGTTCTTTAATTTTTCATATTGCTCTATAGCCTTATCCCATTTTTTTTGATGTCCGTAAATATCTCCCAATAGCTCAATACCTTCATCATCTTTTTTATTGGCCTCCAAATAAACCACCATTTCTTGTTGTGCTTTACTGTAGTCTTTTTCGTCAATGTAGGTTTTAGCTTTTTCTATAGATGATTGTGAAAATCCAAGTGAAGAAATAAAAAAAAACAAGAAAAAATGCCTCATAAAAAACGGTCTGTATATTTAGCAAAAATACAACATAATAACGTTCCTGTTCCCTAACAAATTGTTTAACTTCACTCATTCAAATTGATACTTAACGAGTTCCCACTACTTTTGGAATACCTTTTGAAGGTACTTTGTAGAAAAAATAAAACTGATGAAAAACTACATATCTATATTCATGCTTATATGCTTCGCTTCTTTTTCTAATGCCCAAAATGATTTTGAAAATCAGTGGGAGAATGTTATAAAACTTGAGAAAGAAGGTTTAACAAAAAGTGCTTCTGAATTGGTTGAAACCATATACCAAAATGCACTTAAAGCAAAAAACAAGCAACAACAAATTAAGGCGCTTTTGCATAAAAGCAAGTATATGCTTATTCTTGAAGAAGATGCACAACTTAATATTGTTTCGCTTTTCAAAAAAGAAATTGAAACCTCTGAAGCTATTATAACCAAAAGTCTTTTAGAAAATATGTTAGCTACAATGTACTGGCAATATTTTCAACAAAACCGTTATAAATTTTACAACAGAACAAAAACTGAAAGTAAACTTAGTGATGATTTTAGATCTTGGGACTTAGAAACACTGTTTAATGAAATCCATATCTATTATCAAAAATCTTTAGAGAACAGGTCTTTATTACAACAAGAATCACTTGAAAATTATAGCTTACTATTAAATGAAGCTAAGGAGTCTAAAACCTATAGACCGACTTTGTTTGATCTGTTGAGCCACAATGCTCTTGAATTTTATAAAACGGATGAAAACAGTATTACAAAACCTGCATATCAATTCAAAATAGACCAACCTGAATATTTATCAGATAGCGAAAAGTTTATCGACTCTAAGATCAACTCTAAAGACTCTACTTCACTTCAACTAAACGCCTTGAAGGTTTACCAAAATCTATTAAAATTTCATGAGAAAGATAAATCTTCAAAAGCTTTTGCTACTGTTGATATTGAACGTTTAAATTTTGTTTTTCAAAATGCTACAATCCAGAATAAGGAAGCATTGCTTCTTCAAACTTTAGAAAAGAAAGTAGAAGAATTGAAAGCTTCACCAGTTTCTGCACTTTATAATTTTGAAATTGCTTCTCTTTATAAAAATCAAGGTGACACGTATAACGCCAACGCTAATGAAAAAGAAGAAGATTTCCGATGGAAGCTAAAACATGCTCTAGAATTATGCAACAAAGTTATCCAAGATTTCCCAAAAAGCGAAGGTGCTGAAAAGTGTAAGGTTTTAAAAGAAGAGATTTTAAAACCGAGCATTAATTTGGTTGCTGAACGCTTTATTGCAATCAATTCGTCTTCACTTTTAAAAGTGAATTACAAAAACCTCAACAACCTAAATTTTAAGATTTATAAGGTTTCCCAAAAACAACTCAGAGATTTCAATACTACATACGATACTGACAAAAAAGAAAATATTCTAAATAAACTCAAAGTCTTTAAAACTTTTGAAAGTCCACTAAAAAACGAAAGTGATTACCAATATCACAGTACAGAAATCATCATACCAAAATTAGAAAACGGACTTTACCTTATAAAAGCAGAAACCGACTCAAAGCAGAATGCTTTTGCTGTATCTCAAATACAGATTACTGATTTCGCTTTGATTGAAAGTAGCGCTAACAATACTCAAAGCTTTCAATTGATTGATAGAAATAATGGCAAACCAATTGTTGATGCCAATATAAAACTAACTTATGTTACCAATAGAGATAAATCTGTAACCAAAACGTTTACTACAAATCGCTATGGTAAATTTAGTTTTCAAAAGGATGATAACACACTAAGAAATGTATCAATAATTGCAAATTTCAATAACGAAGAAGGCTATTTTGGCGACTATTACATCTATCGCTATTATGATAGAACAGAAGATAACGACACCGAACACAACGTGTTTTTATTTACAGACCGTAGTATTTATAGACCTGGCCAAACCGTATACTTTAAAGGTATTACCATAAAAACAGAAAATAACAAAACTACTGTAACACCAAATAAAGAAGTAGATGTTCGCTTATACAATAACAACAGACAGCTAATAAAAGAATTACAACTCCAAACCAATGATTTTGGTTCTGCAGCAGGTGAGTTTATTTTACCGAATGATGGACTTACAGGACAATACTATATTGAATTTGGAAGAGGAAAAGTAACAGCTACCTATTTTTCTGTTGAAGAATATAAACGTCCAAAGTTTAAGCCTGAATTTCAACCCATTACGGAAACGTATAAAGTTAACGACAGTATTACCGTAAAAGGAAAAGCCATTGCTTTTGCTGGTAGCAATATCACAGATGCCAAAGTAGTATATCGCGTAAAACGTCAAGTACGATATCCTGATTGGTGGTATTGGAGACGCCCAAATTATTACAATTCAGAAGCACAGGAAATCACTTTTGGCGAAGGTATAACTAACGATAAGGGAGAATTTGAAATCACCTTTAAAGCCCTACCAGACGAGAGTGTTTCAAAAGACAACCTTCCTGTTTTTAATTATGAAGTTACCGCAGATATTACAGATATTAATGGAGAAACACGTACAGCCACAACAGTGGTTAATGTAGGTCATCATGCCATGACTTTGCAAATTGCCTCACCTTCAACTATTGACAAATCTAAAAAAGAGATTGAAATCTCTCTGAACTCAAAAAATTTGAACGGTGAAGAAGTACCTGCAAAAGGAACATTAAAAATTTACAAGCTTGAAGCACCTGATTATGTTCTTAGAGCGAGACCATGGAAAGCTCCAGATTATCAAGTGATTTCTGAAGAAGAATTTAAAAGTTTATTTCCTCATGATGCTTACTCCAATGAGCAACTTGTGCAAAATTGGAAAAAGGGAGAAGAAGTTTTTAGTACAGATTTCAATACCGAAACCAGTAAAATCATCACATTAAAGAAATTGAAAAAATGGGATTCAGGAAAATATATTATTGTTGCTGAAAGCAAGGATAAATTCGGGCAAGAGGTTAAAGATGAAGTTTACACTACATTATATAGTAACGACGATAAAACCGTAGCCGATAACCAATTATTTGAAACTTCATTAGATAAAAACAATTATAAAACTGGAGATATTGCTAAGTTAACCTTAGGCTCGGCTGCAACAGACATTACAATAACAGTTGATATTGAGAAAAACCATAAAATTATTTCTACCCAATTGGTGAGGCTAAGCAACTCAAAAACGGTAATTCCTATTCCTGTTTTAGATGGTGATTTAGGTGGTTTTGAAGTGCATATTAGCTTTGCGGCTTTTAATGCTTTTGTTTCTCAAAGTCTTAAAATTAACGTACCATATCCGAAGACCGATTTAGAAATTGAAACTACAACTTTTAGAGATAAGCTACAACCAGGACAAAATGAAACCTGGAGTTTTAAAATCAAAGGTCCAAAAGGAGATAAAGTTTCTGCTGAACTTTTAGCAAGTATGTACGATGCCTCTTTAGATGAGTTTAGAGCACATAATTGGAATTTCAACCCAATCTCAAATCCAACCTATTACAGTAATACAAATAAAAATGCTTCTGAAAGTTTTGGTACAAGCAACTTTAGATTGTTTAATCGCTTTAATAATACACTGAGTTACCCACATCAGAATTTTGATCAGTTGAATTGGTTTGGGTTTTATTTTGGGTTTGGAAGAACGAAATATCTTTTAAGAGGTAGAGTATCTGGAATAGAATTAAATGAACTTACCAACAGTGCTTTTGAAAATGATGACGAATTAGAATCATTTGTAGTAATGGATTCAACAAACAAAAAAGCTCTCATTTATAATAGTATTACAGAGCAAAGCGGAGGTACTATTCTAGGTAAAAAAAAGAAAATAACTTCTGATAAAAAAATAATTACTGGAATGTCTCAGATGTATATTTATGATGTTCCTAAAAAGGAAGATATACAAATCCGCAAAAACCTCAACGAAACCGCTTTTTTCTTTCCACAATTACAAACTGATGAAGACGGTAATGTAAGTTTCAACTTTAAAGCACCAGAAGCCTTAACCAAATGGAAATTACAATTACTAGCACATACCAAAACTTTAGAAAGTTCGGTAAAGCAACTAGAAACTGTAACTCAAAAAGAGTTGATGGTGATACCAAATGTACCACGCTTTTTACGAGAAGGTGACGTCATAACTGTAAGTACTAAAATTGCTAATCTTACTGAAAAGGAATTGTCTGGATTTGCACAACTCATATTAACCAATTCAATTACTGGCGAAGATATATCCGCAAACTTGCTCAGTTCTTCCCCTTTGGGGAAGTTAGAAGGGGCTTCTTTTTCCGTTGATGCAAAAGGGAACACGCAAGTGTCTTGGAAACTAAATATTCCTAAAGGTTTACAAGCTGTGCAATACCAAATCATTGCAAAAGCTGGTGATTTTAGCGATGGTGAACAAAACGCTTTACCAGTCTTATCCAACAGAATGTTGGTAACCAAAACGCTACCAATTTGGATCCGCTCTAACGAAACGAAGACGTTTACGTTAGACAAATTAAAAGACAACACCTCAACAACGTTAACCAATCATAAGTTAACTTTAGAAATGACGTCCAATCCTGCGTGGTATGCTGTACAAGCTTTGCCTTATTTAATGGAATATCCATACGATTGTAACGAGCAAACGTTTTCAAGATATTATGCTAATGCTTTAGCACAGCATATTGTAAAATCTAACCCTAAAATTGAAGCAGTCTTCAATCAATGGAAATCCTCAGACGCATTACTTTCTAACCTTGAGAAAAATCAAGAATTAAAATCACTTTTAATTCAAGAAACACCATGGTTACGAGATGCACAATCTGAGACTGAACAGAAAAAGCGTATCGGTTTGTTATTCGACCTTAATAAAATGAATAACGAACTCAATTCAGCATTGCGAAAACTGAAACAAAACCAATTACCATCTGGTGCTTGGCCTTGGTTCAATGGTGGCTATGCTAATCGTTTTATAACACAACATATCATTTCTGGGTTTGGGCATTTAAAGCAACTCAATGTTATTCAAAGCAACAGCGAAACAACTATGATTCAAAACGCCATTCAATATCTAGATGCAGAATTCGTAAAAGAATATAAAGATATTAAAAAGTATAATAAAAATACTGATTTAAGCAAAGACCATTTGTCTTACACGCAACTGCACTATATGTATGTACGTAGTTTTTTTCCTGAAGTAAAAGCTTCAAAAGAAGTAGAAACTATAATGGATTACTACAAATCACAGATGCAGAAGTATTGGTTAAAACGTTCGCTATATGCCAAAGGTTTAATGACCTTAACGCTTCATAGAATGAATGATGATACCACAGCAGGAAAGATTTTAAAATCACTTAAAGAAAATAGCATCACCTCAGACGAATTAGGTATGTACTGGAAAGCGAACACAAGCTCTTGGTACTGGCACCAAGCACCAATTGAAACACAATCACTTTTAGTTGAAGCTTTTTCAGAAGCTGGAACTGTTATTCAGAGTGAAACGAAAAATCTTGAAGACATCGACAACCTAAAAATCTGGTTACTAAAAAACAAACAAACCAATAAATGGGAAACTACCAAAGCAACCACAGAAGCTGTTTATGCCTTATTGCTTCAAGGAAGTTCTTGGTTAGATGTTACTGAAATGGTTGATGTAAAAGTTGGTAACGAAACCATAAATCCTGTAACATTAGATAACGTAAAAGCTGAAGCTGGTACAGGTTACTACAAAACCTCTTGGACAGGTGAAGAAATTACAGCAGAGCAAGCCAATGTTACTATTTCTAAAAAAGGAGATGGTATTGCTTGGGGAGCTTTATACTGGCAATATTTTGAAGATTTAGATAAAATCACGTCAGCTGAATCACCTTTAAAATTAAGCAAAAAACTCTTCTTAAAATCAAACACTGATAAAGGTGAAGAAATTTCAGAAATTACTAAAGACACTAAATTGAATGTTGGTGATTTGGTTCGCGTTCGTATTGAATTACGTTCAGACAGAGATATGGAATTTGTACACCTAAAAGATATGCGTGCTGCTGGTTTTGAGCCTATTAATGTGTTATCGCAATACAAATGGCAAGATGGCTTAGGGTATTACGAAAGCACTAAAGATGCAGCGACTAACTTTTTTATGGATTATTTGCCTAAAGGGGTTTATGTGTTTGAATATGATTTACGCGTAAATAATGCTGGAGATATGAGTAATGGCATTAGCACGATTCAGTCAATGTATGCACCTGAATTTAGTAGCCATAGTGAGGGTGTGAGAGTTAAAGTTGATTAGTTTTTTCTTCTCGCTTCTCGCTAAGGCACAAAAGACGCAAAGGAAAAAACTAAAGCTGTCTGGAAATTTGTGTTTGGTCAATCTGAACTTGATTCAGATTCTTAAACAATAAGAAATCTATCTATTGAGATTCTGAAATAAATTAAGAATGACAGATTTTTTAAATTTTCAGACAGATTTTTAATTTTTACTTACTACTCGGTGGAGTCGTTGGTCTTACTTCGATCTTACTTGGTAAGGTTCTTGGATTCATTTTTAATAAATCTACAACCAATTCACCAATATCCTCAATTTGAATTTTCCAAGCTCCTGCTTCACTTGGTTCGTTTCCATTAAAATGTGTAGACACCGAACCTGGCATTATCGTACTGACTTTGATACCGTATTTACGTAAATCTAACATTACAGCTTGTGTAAATCCTGTAACACCAAACTTACTTGCGTTATATGCAGAACCTCCTGCGAAGAAATTGGTTCCTGCTAAACTAGAAATCGTAATGTAATAGCCTTTAGAATCCTTTAATGCATCAACACTAGCTTTTATAGAATTAAACACACCTGTTAAGTTGGTGTCAATAACAGCGTTCCATTGGTCTACAGTTAATTCCTCAATACTTCCAAAGTGTCCTAATCCTGCATTTGCAACAACAAGATCTAACTGACCAAAAGCATCAAGTGTTGCTTTTACTGCTTTTTCTTGACTTTCTAATTGTCTGACATCTGCTTCAAGTCCGATGACTGCGTTTTCTGAATTGGTTTTAGATGCTAGTTCTTTCGCTACTGCTTTTGTAGATTCTTGATCTCTTCCTGTTATAGCAACTTTAAACCCTTGGTTAAGTAATGCCTCTGCAATACCAAAACCAATACCTTTAGTTCCACCTGTTATCAGTGCTACTTTACCTTCTAATGTGCTCATGATTTTTGTTCTTTTGATTTCAATCAAAATTACAAAACCGATTTACTAAGATGAAGTTTATTATGTTAGGAAAATGATAAAGTTCTAAGCTTACCATAGATTCCGAATCAAGTTCGGAATGACACAACTATTGTTTAGGTGGATACTTAGCTAAAATCTTTTCAACCAAAGCATCAAAATAAGCTTGACGTTTTTCTGGTGAAGCATTCTCATTATAATTACTCTCGCTAACAGCTTGCCAGAACAATTTTTCGTTTTGCTTTTTATCCACAAAATCGATAACGATTTGTCTTGTATTTTGATTGCCTCCTAACGGAATTCCAACAGAAACACCACCAAAACCACCTCTACTTCCACCGCCTGCACCAACACCTACGGTTGAGTTATTTCTATTCATCACATCTTGACTTTGAATGTCAATGAAAAAATCTGGATTTTCCGAAAGTACCAATCCCATTTCTGTAAGTTTAGCATCAATAGAACGCATAATACGCTTTGTGTCTAACTGGCTTAAACCAGTTTGCATATCACTAAAATAGTTATAAGTCTTATACTTTGTAAAATCGGTAGATGTATCGTAATCGTAATTGACAACTGTCCCACAAGAGGATACTAAAACAAGTATGAAGATATATTTTATAGCTTTCATTTTTTACTTTAAAGATACTTAAAAAAATAGGTTTTGTATCAACTACAGAACGACCGAAAGTAAACTTTAACTATTCTTCATCAGAATCTGGCTCAAAGACTTTTGTAAGCGAAGATGAAATAATTCCTGTTGGTATAGCCACAATACCTAAACCAATCAATAAAATAAAAAATGTAAAGATACGACCACCTACCGTAATAGGATACACATCACCATATCCAACTGTAGTTAAAGTAACAATAGACCACCATAGACTATCAAAAATTGATGAAAAATGCTCTGGCTGAGCTTCATTTTCGAAGTAATAAATACCAACTGCCGCAAAGTAAATGAGTATTAAGGTAATTGCCATAAATAATATAATTTGCTCTTTAGCAACTACCATAGCTTTGGCAAAATGACGCATAGCTCTGTTATACCTTGCCAGCTTTAACAAACGAAACAGCCTAAACATCCTCAACACCCTAAGCGATCTTAGGTCAATGCCAAAAGACAAATAAAATGGGAGTATCGCCAGAAGATCTATCAAGCCAAAAAAGCTAAAAATAAATTTTAGCTTTTTATCTGAAACATAAATTCTAGCTACATATTCTACAGTGAAAATTATCACACAGAATACCTCGATAGAATTTAAGATGACTTTTGTTTGTGGCTTTAGGTTAGGTAATGTCTCAACAGAAAATGTTATAACCGAAAGAATAATTAAAAACTGAATGAAAAAAGCAAAACTCTTGCTGAGTTTATTATCATTATATTTTACAATACTTTTGATATACTCTTTCACAGTTTGTAATCTTAATCATTAAGCATTTTCCAAAGTCTATCTTTCAATTCTGTTAATCCTTGTTGTGCTACAGAAGAGATAAACATATATTCTGTTTCTAGATTTTTATCCAAAATTGAAGCCATTTCAGATTTAAGTTCTTCATCTAACATATCTGATTTTGAAATACAAACAAAACGTTCTTTGTCTAGCATTTCAGGATTGTAACGTCTCAACTCATCCACTAAAATTTCGTATTGCTCAACAATATCTTTAGCATCTGCTGGAATTAAAAACAGTAAGATTGAGTTACGCTCTATATGTCTTAAAAAGTAATATCCTAGCCCTTTTCCTTCAGCGGCACCTTCTATAATCCCAGGAATATCTGCCATTACAAACGACTGAAAATCGCGGTATTGTACAATACCTAAATTAGGCTTAAGTGTTGTAAACTCGTAATCTGCAATCTTTGGCTTTGCTGAAGTTAAAACAGAAAGTAAGGTAGATTTACCTGCATTTGGAAAGCCAACTAAACCAACATCTGCCAATACTTTTAACTCTAAAGTAATATCCTTTTCTTCCAAAGGAATACCTGGCTGCGCATAACGTGGCGTTTGATTTGTAGAACTTTTAAAATGCCAGTTACCACGGCCACCTTTACCTCCTTCAGCTACGATTTTTTCCTCACCAGCTTCTGTAATTTCAAATAAGATGTTGTTAGTTTCCGTATCTCGAATTACGGTTCCTAAAGGCACTTCAATAATAGCATCTTCACCATCGGCACCAGTACTTCTACCAGAACTACCGTGTTCACCGTGACCAGCCCTTACATGTCGTTTAAATTTTAAGTGAAGTAATGTCCATAGGTTTTCGTTTCCTCTAATGATGACGTGACCTCCACGACCACCATCACCACCATCAGGACCACCTTTGGCTATATATTTTTCACGATGTAAATGTGCAGAACCTTTTCCTCCATTACCGGAAGAGATGTGCATTTTTACGTAGTCTACAAAATTTCCTTCTGTCATCTAAAGTTGAATGGTTTATTTGTTTAACCGTTTAATTGAGATTTCCTCAATGAATTAATCTTATTAGAAATTTTGAAAATATTACTTCTAAGATTAGAATATTGGTCTTCATCTACAAAAGCTAAACGTTTGCAAATTTCAACTTGACACAATAGTTCCATAGTAGAACTAAATGCCATCGTAGAAAAATGTGCTTTATCTTTCTTAGTTATTCTTGATGTTCCTTCTGCTAAATTTGAAGAAATAGAGACAGTCGACCTTTTCATTTGACTGACCAGCCCATACTTTTCATCATCTGGAAACGAGCTAACTGTTTTATAAATCAATTCAACTAAATCAATTGAGTCTTGCCAAACAGTTAACTTCTCAAATGAGTGTTGATACATTATGATTTTTTTCAATTAATCAAATAAACAGTTAAACGAATAAACGTTTATAATTTATCAATCACAGCACTTAAGCGTTCTGTAATATCTTCAATACTACCTACACCATCAACACCATAGTATTTGCTTTGTGTAGAATAATAATCTTTTAATATTGCTGTTTTGTCGTAGTATTCTTTGATTCGGTTTCTAATAATGTTCTCATCTGCATCATCAGCTCTTCCACTTGTTTCGCCTCTTTTTAATAAACGTGCTACTAATACTTCGTCATCTACTTCTAAAGCCACCATAGCATTAATTTGAGAATCCTTACTATCCATTAATTCATCAAGTGCTTTGGCCTGAGCATCCGTTCTTGGGAAACCATCAAATATAAATCCGTTAGCATCAGCATTCTTTTCTACCTCTTTATTCAACATGTCAATGGTTACCTGATCTGGTACTAATTCACCCTTATCCATGTAGGATTTAGCCAACATACCTAAAGCGGTTTCATTTTTAATGTTGTATCTAAAAACATCTCCTGTAGAAATGTGTACTAAATCGTATTTTTCTTTTAAGAAGTTAGCTTGTGTTCCTTTGCCTGCACCTGGAGGGCCAAATAGCACTAAGTTTGTCATGTGTTGTGTTGTTTTTAATTGGTATACGTTTGGCAGGTCTCTTCCTAATCCATCATAGTCTAAACCGTAACCTACTATGAATTTATTTGGAATTTCCATACCAACATAATGAAGTTTAAAATCTTTATCGTAAGCTTCTGGTTTATAAAACAAGGTTGCTATTAGCAATTGTTTTACATTTTCATTCTTAAAAATGCGATGCACTTCTTCAAGTGTGTTTCCAGAATCTATTATATCTTCTAAAATAACTACTGTTCTACCCGTTAAATCTTGGGTTAAACCAATTAAACGCTGAATATCTTCAGTAGATTTAACACCTTCATAAGATGCTAGTTTTATAAAAGTGACCTCACAAGTTTTTGGGTATTTTTTTACAAAATCGCTCACTAACATAAAAGAGCCATTCAAAATTCCTACAAACACAGGAATTTCGTCTCCTAAATCTGCAGCAATGGCATTAACCATTTTTTGCACTGCATTATCTATTTCTTTTTCTGAAATGAAGGGCTTAAAGTATAAATCGTGAAGCTTTATCACTGCTGAATTATTTTAGAAACACAAAGATAATCATTTGATTAAAGTATGACGATTTTTTGATTTATGATTTTAGAACTTTGTGCCATAATTACCTTATTTTTGTGCTAAGTTATGTTGAATCTAATAAATATTTCAACTTTCCGCGCTTTGGAAAGTACGAAAATCAAATATGAACTATTTCTCTTCAGATTTTAAACTTGGTATTTTAGGTGGTGGACAGTTAGGCAAAATGATGCTTTACGACACTCGAAAATTTGATGTTTACACCTCGGTTTTAGACCCAAGTGAGGACGCACCTTCAAGATTAGCCTGCAATGAATTTACAGTTGGTGATCTTTTAGATTATGAAACCGTAGTTAATTTTGGAAAGGATGTTGACGTATTGACTATAGAAATCGAAAACGTCAATGTAGATGCCCTAGAAACTTTGGAAGATAAAGGTATTAAAGTTTTCCCTTCTTCTAAAACGTTGCGGACTATTCAAAATAAGGCTACACAAAAATTATTTTATCGCGATAACAACATACCAACTGCTGATTTTTCGAGATATGCGCACACATCAGAAATTGAAGATGCTGTAGGAAATGGAGCTTTAAGTTATCCTTTTGTATGGAAAAGCGCGCGATTTGGTTATGATGGTCAGGGTGTAAAAGTTGTAAGACGCTACACAGATTTAATCGATCTTCCAAATGTAGAATGTATTGCAGAAAAATTAATTCCTTTTAAAAATGAATTAGCTGTTATTGTTGCTAGAAATGAAAAAGGAGATTTAAAAACATATCCAGTTGTTGAGATGGAATTTCATCCCGAAGCTAACCAAGTAGAATATGTTATTTGCCCAGCAAGAATACCTAACGAGATTGCAAAAAAAGCTGAACTTGTAGCTTTGAAAACTGCTGCTGCTTTTAAGCATGTTGGTTTGTTGGCGGTTGAAATGTTTCAAACGGAAAATGATGACATCATAGTAAACGAAGTTGCACCTAGACCTCACAACTCTGGACATTACAGTATTGAAGGCAGTTACACATCTCAATTTGAACAGCATATTAGATGTGTACTTGGGTTACCTTTAGGAAATACCGAAAGTAAAGTTGCAGGAGTTATGGTAAACTTGGTTGGTGCTGAGGACCACACTGGTAATGTGGTTTATAAAAATATTGAAAAGATTATGGCAATGGATGGTGTTACACCTCACATTTATGGTAAAAAGCAAACGCGTCCGTTCCGTAAAATGGGACACGTTACCATAGTTGATAAAGATATTGCCAAAGCACGAGAAGTTGCGGAAAAAGTAAAGAAAACAATAGAAGTAATTAGTGAATAAAAAATGTCACCTCGAGCGCAGTCGAGAGGTCATTCTAAAAAAATTTATTTTCTTTATTGAGGTCTCGACTGCGCTCGACCTGACATAAAATATATATAATCATGAGTAAAGTAGGAGTAATAATGGGAAGTAAAAGCGATTTGCCAGTAATGCAAGACGCTATAGATATATTAAAAGGTTTTGATATTGAGGTTGAAGTTGATATTGTATCCGCACATCGTACACCAGAAAAATTATTCGATTATGGTAAAAATGCGCATACTAGAGGCATAAAAGTTATTATCGCTGGTGCAGGAGGTGCAGCTCACCTACCTGGAATGGTGGCATCATTATCTCCATTGCCAGTAATTGGAGTTCCTGTAAAAAGCAGCAATTCTATTGACGGTTGGGATTCTGTACTATCTATTTTACAAATGCCAGGCGGAGTACCTGTTGCCACAGTTGCCTTAAATGGTGCTAAAAACGCCGGAATATTAGCTGCTCAGATTCTAGGTAGCTCCGATCAATGTGTCTTAGACAAAGTAATGGTTTACAAAGAAGGATTAAAAGCTAAAGTTATAGAGTCTGCCAAGGACTTATAAAAAAAAGCCTCAACACAGTGGTCGAGGCTTCTCGCTATTAATCAATTCCAATTAGCAAAACTTCAATGCTAAAAGATAGTGCAAAGATACTCATAACTCCCTCACAATCTGTATTAAAGTTTAGTTAAAAATCAGATTACCAAAACATTAGTAAAAAAATTAACATAAAATGAATATTCTTAATACATCATTCAATACTCCATATAAAACTGCACCATTCTCTAAAATAAAAACAGAGGATTTTTTACCAGCTTTTAAAAAAGCTATAGAAAATGCTAAAGCAGAAATTGATGATATCACCAATAATGATGAAACTCCTACTTTTCAAAACACTATTGAAGCTTTGGATTATTCTGGTGAAGAATTAGATAGAATTTCGAGTATATTTTTCAACTTGAATTCCGCAGAAACTAATGATGATATTCAAAAAATAGCTCAAGAGGTATCTCCGCTTTTATCTGAATTCAGTAACGACATTACATTAAACGAGGATTTATTCAAACGTGTAAAAGCAGTTTATGATTCAAAATCAGAACTAGATTTAACTACAGAACAAGAAACACTTCTAGATAAAAAATATAAAAGTTTTTCAAGAAATGGCGCCAATTTATCAGAAGATAAAAAGCAAAAATTGCGCGCTATTGATAAAGAATTAAGTCAATTAAAATTAAAATTTGGCGAGCATGTTTTAGCCGAAACCAACAAGTTTGAAATGCTTCTTACTGATGAAGCTGATCTTTCTGGCTTACCTGAAGGAGCTAAAGAAGCCGCAAAACAATTGGCAGAATCAAAAGAGAAAGACGGTTGGTTAATCACTTTAGATTACCCAAGTTATATTCCTTTCATGACTTATGCAGACAACCGTGAATTACGAGAAAGACTGTCTAAAGCTTTTGGTAGTAAAGGATTTCATAACGATAACTTAGACAACCAAGATGTTGTTTTAAAGATTGCTAATCTTCGTTTTGAGCGCGCTCAACTTTTAGGTTATAAAACTCATGCGCATTTTGTTTTAGAAGAGCGCATGGCAGAAACACCTGAGAAGGTTAATGAATTTTTAAACGAATTGTTAGATAAAGCAAAACCTGCTGCACAAGAAGAGTTTGAAAAACTTGAAGCTTTTGCTAAAGAAACAGACAACATAGATCAATTACAAAAATGGGATTCGGCGTACTATTCTGAAAAATTGAAACAAAAATTATTCGATTTAGATGACGAAAAACTAAAACCTTATTTCAAACTAGAAAATGTTATTAATGGTGCTTTTACTGTTGCCAAT
Source organism: Winogradskyella sp. SYSU M77433 (assembly GCF_029911945.1). NCBI lineage: Bacteria > Pseudomonadati > Bacteroidota > Flavobacteriia > Flavobacteriales > Flavobacteriaceae > Winogradskyella > Winogradskyella sp. SYSU M77433. The sequence continues at coordinate 125,411 of NZ_JARYTG010000010.1, forward strand.
AAATTATTTGGACTTCAATTTGAAGAAATCGATGATATAGACAAATACCATGACGATGTTTTAACTTATAAAGTTACCGATAGCGAAGGTGAATTGGTTTCCATATTTTATGCTGACTTTTTCCCAAGATCTGGAAAACGCAATGGTGCCTGGATGACCTCTTACAAACCGCAAATGATTAAAAACGGTATTAATGAAAGACCGCATGTATCTATCGTTTGTAATTTTACCAAACCAACAAAAAGCAAACCTTCTTTACTTACGTTTAATGAAGTTACCACGTTGTTTCACGAGTTTGGGCATGCACTTCATGGCATGTTAGCCAATACCACTTATCCTAGCCTTTCTGGCACAAGTGTGTATTGGGATTTTGTAGAATTACCTAGTCAGGTTTTAGAAAACTGGTGTTACGAAGAAGAGTCATTAAAACTCTTTGCCACGCATTACGAAACAGGTGAAGTTATTCCGATGGAACTAGTTGAAAAGATAAAAGCCTCTTCTACCTTCCATGAAGGTATGCAAACTTTACGTCAGTTGAGTTTTGGACTTTTAGATATGAGCTGGCATGGTGTAGACCCAACAAAAATTACAGACGTAAAAGCACATGAAGTTGAAGCTTTTGGCGAAACAAAACTTTATCCTGAAGTAGAAGAAAACTGTATGAGTACAGCATTTTCTCATATTTTTCAAGGAGGCTATTCGTCTGGGTACTACAGTTACAAATGGGCCGAAGTTTTAGATGCAGATGCGTTTGAATACTTTAAACAAGAAGGTATATTTAACAAAACAGTTGCTGATAAATTTAAAACATTTGTACTATCTCAAGGAGGAACTGAAAACCCTATGGATTTGTACAAAAAGTTTAGAGGTCAAGAACCTCAACCTGAAGCTTTATTGAGACGTGCTGGTTTGTTGAAATAAAACATTTAATTTTTACGTTAGTGTTCTATGAAGTTTTTAAAACTTGTTGAACACATTTTAATCATTACATTCTTAACCGCTTTAACGCAAGTTGGCGGTTTTGTTTGGATAATTACTATTATCTTCTCAAAAACTAAAAATTGGAAAAAACGTTATGTTTTTCCAATAATTTATTTAGTATTCAACATTTTGCTTGTGCCTTCTGTAGCTCCTATTTTTGGAAGGGAAAAATTACCTGTATTCAACAATAGTTTGGCTCCTAAAAACTGGTTTTACGCTTTAGCTTTTAGAAACTATGTTAACCCAGAATTAAAAAATATTCTACTTAAAAGCGCTAAAACTAGTAGAATTAAAATAACTTACTTAGATGCCAATTTTCCTTTTTTTGATGAATTTCCTTTATTACCACACTTAAGCCACAATGATGGTAGAAAAATAGATCTTAGCTTTATGTATTTAAACAAGGAAGGACATCCTACAAATAAAAAACCATCATTCTCCGGCTATGGAGCTTTCGTAAATTCAAATAACCCAACATCTAAAAACTGTATTAACAAAGGGTATTGGAAATATGACTTCACTAAACATCTTACTTTCGGCACAGACAGAAAACTGTCTTTTGATAAATCTTCAACAAAAAAATTAATTCAACATCTTTTATCTCATTCTGAAACACAAAAGATTTTCATTGAACCTTATCTTAAAAGCAATTTAAATCTACAAGATTCAAGAATAAGGTTTCATGGTTGCCAAGCAGTAAGACATGATGATCATATTCATTTGCAAATCAAATAAACTTTCAACAATTATTGAAAGTTTAAAATATTTCATATATTTGCTTCATGGAATATACAGAAGCAAAAGAAAAATTTATTAGTACTTGGGGAAGTTTGGGTACGCTTTGGGGCATTAATAAAGCGATGGCTCAAATACAAGCTTTGCTTTTTATATCCACCAAACCGCTTTCTATGGAAGATATTATGGAGGATCTTAAAATTTCGCGTGGCAACACCAGCATGAATTTAAGACAACTTATGGATTGGGGAATTGTAACAAAAGTTTTGGTTTCTGGTGAGCGTAAAGAGTTTTTTACTACCGAAAAAAATGTACAAGAACTCGCAAGAATTGTAGCTAAAGAGCGTAGCCGAAGAGAAATAAAACCTGTTATAAAAGTTTTAGAAGAAGTATCTTCTATTAAAGATAACGGATCAGCCGAGACTAAAGAATTAATAAAACAAACTAAAGCTCTAAAAGAACTTACGGACGATTTAGATATTCTGATGAACAAACTTGTTGACCAAAAACAAAATTGGTTAACCAAGTCTGTTTTCAAACTTATGAAATAGACAATATTTTTTAAGTCAAACTTTCAATATTTTTTGAAAGTTTTAAAATAACAGAATTATGAATAACATCTTAAAAACACCATACGGAAAAATTTACTTTTCATGGAAAAAAACAATTTGGTTATACTCCATCTTCTTACCGATTTTGTTAATCGATTTTTCATCAATTGAATGGCGAGATATAATTTTAAATACCACTTTATTATTCTTAACTGTAGGCATAGGCCACTCGGTTGGTTTACACAGAGGCATAATCCACAAGTCATATCAAACAAATACAATCTTTAGAAATATTAGTCTTTATCTTTTTGTATTAACAGGATTGGGAAGCCCATTGAATTGGCTAAAACAACACTATTTCAGAGACTATTGGCAAAACAGAAATGATTGTCCAAGATATTTTCAATATAAACATTCATTAATAACAGATTATTATTGGAATCTTCACCTCACCTTTATTCCAAAAGATTTATCACGCTATCAAATTCCAAAAGAAGATTTAAATGATTCGACCATACTCTGGCTTCATAAGACATGGCAATTACACTATATCGCTTTTATGATAATGCTTTATTTTATTGTTGGCTTCAATAGTATGCTAATTGCAACATGCCTTCGTACATCTACTATCATTCTTGGTCATTGGTATATTGGTTACGCATCTCATAAATATGGATACTCAAGACACAAAATTGAAGGTGCTGATGAAAGTGGCTTTAATGATGTTTTATTAGGATTCATTTCATTTGGAGAAGGTTTTCATAACAATCATCATTCTTATCCTACTTCAGCAAAATTTTCTTCAAAGTGGTATGAAATAGATTTTGGATGGATGATTACATGGGTATTAAGAAAATTTAAAATAATTACCTCTGTAAAAACACAAAAGGGGAATTTAAAGCCAACAGCCATTGCCTATGATTTTACAAACTGGAAATTACCTAAATTATAACACCATGAAAACACAATCCGTACCATACACAAATTACGCAGAACAAAACCGAGTAGAAATGATAGATTTCTATAACGAAGCTTCTGAAGATTATAAATTTTGGAGTAACGATTATAATATGCACTTTGGTTATTTCATTCCTTTTAAAACTAATCCTTTTAAAAGAGATAGCATGCTTAATCAAATGAACACCCAAGTTGTTGAGCGACTTAAAATTGGCACCGCAAAAAACAGATTGGTAGATTTAGGTTGTGGTATGGGTGGCACCATGCGATACGCTTTAAGTGAACATAAAAACCTTATTGCCTACGGTGTTACACTTTCTGATTTTCAAGTTAAACAAGGTAATGCACTTTTGAGAGGCAAAAATGGAATTATCCTCAAAGAAAACTACAATTCAACCTCTTTTAGAGCTAATAGCTTTGATTCTGCAGTTGCTATAGAAAGTTTTTGTCATTCTGGTCATAACAAAGACTCTATAATTGAAGCCTACAGAATACTAAAACCTGGTGGTAGATTGGTGATTGCAGATGCTTTTCTTAAAAAAAATACATCTGAACTATGTAGAGGAGCAAAACATTCTTACAATAGATTATGTGACCATTGGAGTTTAGAAAAATTAGAAACCTTCACCGAAATTGAGCAGCAATTAAAAACCGCTGGTTTTAAAAACATAGCAATTGAAGACATCTCCTACAGAGTTGCTCCCTCTGTTTTGCATGTACCTTTTGCTATTACTGGATTCATTTTAAAAAAACTTTTCAGTTTTAAAACCTTAAAGAGAGAAAGTTTTCATAATCTTAAAGGCTCATTTTATGCTTTACTCACAGGACTTCACATGAAAAGTTTCGGTTATTACATCATCAGCGCCACTAAGTAAATTCTTTACGTAAATAATCAACCTACAACTATTTAACCACTAGTATGATTTCATTTTTTTAAGCTATTTTTGTGAAGCAATTGAAATTAAAAAATGCCTAACCACCAAATAAACCCTAACAACTGGATAAAACTGTATTCAGATTATCTTTTTAATTACACCATTACGCGTGTCAATGACAGAGAGGTTGCTCAAGATTTGGTGTCCGAAACTTTTTTGGCAGGTTTAAAATCCATGAAAAATTTTAAAGGTGAAGCAAGCGAACGTACTTGGCTCGTTTCCATATTAAAAAGAAAAATCATAGATTACTACCGTAAAATAAATTCTAACAAAGGGAAAGCTGAAGTTAGAATGAATTACAATGACGATAATGCTGAAGGTGATTGGCTTGAGGAACGCGTAGAAGACACATCCTATAAAACAGCTGACGAAAGACTTGAAAACACTGAGCTTGGAGACGCTATATATGCCTGCTTAGAAAAATTACCAGAAAAGCAGGCCGAGGTTTTTAAGATGAAAACTATTTTGGGTTACGACACTGAAACTATTTGTAATGAATTGAATATTACTGCGTCTAACCTTTGGGTAATCATTCATAGAGCACGTACAGCATTGGCGGATTGTATGGAAGAAAATTGGTTTTAAGATTAACAAATGAAGAAACATTTTTTATTTATTAGTTGTGAAGAAGCACAGCACATCTGTGACAAGGCGCAATATGGAGAAGCTACTTTTTGGGAACGCTTCAAACTTTCAATTCGCCTAACGTATTGCAATATGACCAAGTCCTACTCAAAACGAAACAGTACGTTAACCAAAACTATTGATGAATCTAATGTAAAATGCTTGAAAGCTGAAGAACGCCAAAAACTTCAAGACAAATTCAACCAAGAGTTAACCAAGCATCAATAAAATTGCCAACCAAACTATTGGCAGACTTTCTACCCAAAACGCACTATAATATTTAGACTGCATTTTATTTGAAAATAGAATAAACACAAGAGTTATAATTGATATTGCGATCACTGAAATTAGTATAGAATTGGAAACGCCATCCTTAAAAAATTCCAACAATACAAACACAAGTAAAAGTACAACTCCGTACCATTTTGTCTTTTTTACTCCAATAGTTTGAGGTATCGTACCCAATTTTAAACTATCGTAATTTAAATCGCGTATTTCAAAAGGCAACATAAGTGCTATAACAAACAAAAAGCGTTGCAAGCAAACTATTGCTGTATCAAAATTTAAATCAATATTATTATTAATAAGTGGAAGAATAACCGTTGTAAAACTCCAAACTAAGGCAATGATATACACTTTAAGTCCACTAATTTGCCTTAGGTTCTTTTTATCATCTACAAAGTATTTTTTTGGCAAAATAGGTATGGCATAAAGAAAAGTTATCAAACCCAAAATTGATAAAACTACTATTGTTTTCACCTCTAGCTGAATGGCATAATAGCACATTGCTAAAAAAGCTAAAAATGAAAAAACTTGAATAGCTTTTAACCAACCTGCTAAACTCCTGTGATGAAATTTTGCCAAACCAAAATATTTCACAAAGTTATACCCAGTAATAGATGCGTAGAAAACAAAATACAGTGTATTTTCATCGTATGCTATACCATATTCAATTAAGGTTATCCAAGTCATAGCATAAACACTTAATGCCACATGAACACTACTATTGATATAAAAATTAAGGATACGTTTTAGCACAGCCATAAAACAAAAATACGCATTGTGTTAATAACCCTTGGTTTCGGTTAAAAACTTTAGTTTTCATTAACGAAATAAAATACCTAAAACCGTATTTTTGCAAAATATAACAACCTATATCTTTTTTTTAATGGATACGACTTCTTTTGCACTCAGACATATTGGACCAAGTTCACAAGAACAACAAGCAATGTTAGACACCATTGGTGCAGCTAGCATTGAGCAATTAATTTCTGAAACTATTCCGGCAGATATTCGCCTAAAGAATGATTTAAACCTTGATGCTGCAATGAGCGAACAAGAATACCTAAATCATATTTATGAATTATCACAATTCAACAAGGTGTTTAAATCTTACATAGGTTTAGGATATCACCCTTGTAATTTACCTGCGGTAATTCAAAGGAATATTTTAGAAAGCCCAAGCTGGTATACTGCTTATACACCATATCAGGCGGAGATTGCTCAAGGTCGACTAGAAGCGCTTTTAAATTTCCAAACTATGGTTATTGATTTAACAGGCATGGAAATAGCAAATGCTTCACTTTTAGATGAGAGTACTGCTGCTGCTGAAGCGATGAGCCTATTATTTGCAGTAAGAGATCGTGCACAGAAAAAAGCAGAAGTTAATAAGTTCTTTGTTTCAGATTTAGTATTGCCACAAACTATTTCTTTATTAGAAACAAGAGCAAATCCTATTGGTATAGAATTAGTTATAGGAAATGAAGCTGAATTCAACCTGTCTGATGAATTCTTTGGCGCATTATTACAATATCCTGGTAAAAATGGTCAAATCACAGATATTAAAAGCTTTATTGAAAAAGCAAATGCAAAAAACATAAAAGTAGCTGTTGCTGCTGATATATTAAGTTTGGTGATGCTTGAAGCGCCAGGAAAATTTGGAGCAGACGTTGTAGTTGGTACGACGCAACGTTTTGGAATTCCTATGGGTTATGGCGGACCTCATGCAGCCTACTTCGCTACTAAAGAAGCATATAAACGTGATGTTCCAGGTCGTATTATAGGTGTTACTAAAGATGCTGATGGTAATAGAGCGCTTCGTATGGCACTTCAAACTCGCGAACAACACATTAAGAGAGATAAAGCGACTTCAAATATTTGTACCGCTCAGGTTTTATTAGCTGTTATGGCTAGTATGTATGCGGTATATCATGGTTCCGAAGGGCTTTCTTTCATTGCTCGCAAAGTTAAAAATTCGGCTTCTACTTTAGCAAGTGCTCTAGAAAAATTAGGTTTAGAGCAAACCAACTCACACTACTTTGATACCATCAGTATTAAAGCAGATGCTGTAAAAGTAAAATTTGAAGCTGAGCAAAATGAAATCAACTTCCATTATCCAGATACACACCGAGTAACTATTGCTATCAACGAAACCACAACCGTTTCTGATCTTAATAATATCATTTCAGTTTTTGAAACTGTAACAGGAAAAACAACTGATAAAATCACTTCCATTTCAGACTCTGAAACCATTCCGAACAATCTAAAACGTCAATCAGAATTTTTAACATACGATGTATTTAACACCTATCATTCAGAAACTGAATTGATGCGTTACATCAAACGTTTAGAGCGTAAAGATTTAGCTTTAAATCATTCTATGATTTCTCTAGGATCTTGTACAATGAAGTTAAATGCTGCTGCTGAAATGTTACCATTAAGCTGGAGTAGCTGGGGAAATATGCACCCTTTTGTTCCAACAGAACAAGCTAAAGGTTACACTTTAATGTTGAATGCCCTAGAAAATCAACTTACTGAAATTACAGGTTTTTCAGCAACATCATTACAACCAAACTCTGGTGCTCAAGGAGAATTTGCTGGACTAATGGTTATCAAAGCTTATCACGAATCTAGAGGTGATGACCACAGAAACATCTGCTTAATTCCATCTTCCGCTCATGGTACAAATCCAGCGAGTGCAGTGATGGCAGGAATGAAAGTGGTTGTTACCAAAGCTTCTGAAAATGGAAACATTGATGTCGATGATTTAAGAGAAAAAGCAGAATTACACAAAGATAATCTTGCTGCTTTAATGGTGACGTATCCTTCAACTCATGGAGTTTACGAATCTGCCATTAAAGAAATAACCCAAATCATTCATGATAATGGTGGTCAAGTTTATATGGATGGTGCCAATATGAATGCTCAAGTAGGATTAACAAACCCAGGAAATATTGGTGCGGATGTTTGTCACTTAAATCTTCATAAAACGTTTGCCATTCCTCATGGTGGTGGTGGACCTGGAGTTGGGCCAATCTGTGTTGCAGAACAATTAGTGCCATTTTTACCAGGTAACCCAATTATAAAAACAGGAGGTCACCAAGCTATTTCTGCTATTTCAGCAGCACCTTTTGGTTCCTCTTTAGTATGTATGATTTCTTATGGCTACATAAAAATGTTAGGCTACAGAGGTTTAAAGAAAGCTACAGAGGTTGCTATACTTAACGCTAACTATATCAAAGAAAGACTAAATAATTTCTACCCTACACTTTATTCAGGTGAAAATGGTAGAGCTGCACATGAAATGATTATCGATTGTAGAGCTTTTAAAGACAATGGTATTGAAGTTGTTGATATCGCCAAGCGTCTTATGGATTACGGTTTCCACTCTCCTACAGTGTCATTCCCAGTAGCTGGAACAATGATGATTGAACCTACAGAAAGTGAAAGTAAAGCTGAAATTGATCGTTTTTGTGATGCGATGATTTCTATTCGTCAAGAAATTGATAATTCTACCAAAGAAGACACAGAAAACATTCTTAAAAATGCTCCACATACTTTAAATATGTTAACTGCTGACGACTGGAGTTTACCTTACACTAGAGAAGTGGCCGCTTATCCTTTGGAGTATGTAAAAGATAATAAGTTTTGGCCAAGTGTAAGACGTGTAGACGAAGCTTACGGAGATAGAAACTTAATGTGTAGTTGTGCGCCAATTGAAGAATATATGGAGGCATAATTAGCTCGTTGAACATCGTAAAATAATGGCACTTTAGCTTTATATTAAAATTAAATATAGTTACATTGTCGCCTCAGACAGAATAATAAATTCGGAAACTATATATGAACATTAAGATCACAGGTATTGGTAGCTACATTCCAGAAAGTATTGAAAAGAATGAAGACTTTCATCAGCATGAATTTTTAAATACTGACGGTTCTTCAATAGAGCATCCTAATGAAATTATTGTAGATAAGTTTAAAGCTATTACTGGTATTGTTGAGCGTCGTTATGCTGATGACCAATTAGTAGCTTCAGACATCGGTTTTTTAGCTGCTCAAAAAGCAATAGATGATGCTAATGTTAATCCTGAAGAGATAGACTACATTATTTGTGCTCATAATTTTGGAGACGTAAAAGCTAACACTATTCAAAGTGATATTTTACCTTGTTTAGCCTCTCGTATAAAACACAGCTTACGAATTAAGAATCCGAAGTGTGTTGCTTACGATATTCTTTTTGGTTGTCCAGGATGGATTGAAGGAGTTATACAAGCTCAAGCATTTATTAAAGCTGGTTTAGCAAAAAGATGTCTCGTTATTGGATCTGAAACCTTATCCCGTGTGGTAGATAAGCATGATAGAGATTCCATGATTTATTCTGATGGAGCTGGCGCAAGTATTATTGAAGCTACTGAAGAAGAGGGTGGTATTATTGCACACGAATCTGCTTCTTTCACCTATGACGAAGCTTATTATTTGTTCTTTGGAAATTCAAATAACAAAGATTTATGTCCAGACACTCGTTACATAAAAATGCATGGTCGTAAAATCTACGAGTTTGCCTTAACCAATGTTGCTCAGGCAATGAAAGATTGTTTGGATAAAAGTGGTATTGATATTTCTGAAGTCAAAAAAATCCTTATCCATCAAGCCAATGAGAAAATGGATGAAGCTATTGTAAATCGTTTTTATAGATTATACAAAACAAAAGCTCCTGAAGGTATTATGCCAATGAGTATTCATAAACTAGGCAATAGCTCTGTAGCAACAGTACCTACGCTTTATGACCTTATTACAAGCCATAAACTTGAAGGGCACGAAATCAATAAAGGTGATGTTATTATTTTAGCTAGTGTTGGTGCAGGTATGCACATTAATGCTATTGTTTACAAATATTAATTTGTAAATCATTTTTCGGATACGATGTACGAAAAAACATTTCCCAATAAGCGATTTAAACTCACACTTCAGTTTTTAAAAAAGCATATTGATCCTTCTGAATCTATATTAGATTTAGGAGTCAAAAATCCTTTTTCGGAAATTATGATTTCTGAAGGTTATACAGTTGAAAATACGAAAGGTGAAGATCTGGATGAAAATCGTTCTACGATTGAAAATTCTTACGCAGAAGTTGTTACTGCTTTTGAAATTTTTGAACACCTACTCTCACCTTACGAAGTTTTAAAATCTATTAAATCTGAAAAACTTGTAATTAGCGTACCTTTAAGATTATGGTTTTCGTCCGCCTACAGAAGTAAAACTGATAAATGGGATAGACACTACCATGAGTTTGAAGACTGGCAGCTCGATTGGCTTTTAGAAAAAACAGGCTGGAAAATTATAGACCGACAACAATGGACAAATCCTGTAAAAAAGTTTGGAATCAGACCTTTTTTGAGACGGTTTACAAATCGCTATTATATTGTCTACGCTGAAAGAATTTCCGGATAGAATTCTTTAGATTTGAAATTTAGAATTTAGATATTGAATTTCTACATCGTCATACCTGCTCATAACGAAGAGGCTTTTATTAGCAAAACACTAAAGTCACTAGCCAAACAAACGCTTTTACCTAAAAAATTGGTTGTAGTCAATGATAATTCTACTGACGAAACCGATGCTATTGTAGATGATTTTTCAAAAAGACATACTTGGATTTCTCAGGTCATTTCAAAATCTTCTGATCAGCATTTACCAGGCTCTAAAATTATAAATGCGTTTTACAAAGGCTTTGAAACTTTAGATAACTCGTATGACATTATCTGTAAGTTTGATGCCGACCTTATTTTTCCAGAAAATTACCTCGAAAAACTTGCTGAACATTTTAGAAACGATTCTAAACTTGGTATGGCTTCAGGCTTTTGTTATATAGAAAAAAATAATGAATGGGTGCTTGAAAATCTGACCAACAAAGACCATATACGAGGAGCTTTAAAAGCATATAGAAAAGATTGCTTTAAACAAATCGGCCAATTAAAACCTTCAATGGGTTGGGATACTGTGGATGAGCTATTAGCAAAATACCATGGTTGGCATATTAAAACCGACGAGTCACTACACATTAAACATCTAAAACCTACTGGACAGTCCTACAATAAGGCTTCAAAATATTTACAAGGAGAAGCGATGTATAGAATGCGTTATGGCTTTTGGATTACCTTAATTTCTGCTCTGAAATTAGCTTCGAAAAAAAGAAGTTTCAGATTATTCAAAGATTATATGGCTGGCTATTTTAAAGCCAAATCCTCAAACACAGAATTTTTGGTTTCTAAAGATGAAGGTAAATTTATTAGAGATTTGCGTTGGGAGGGGATTAGAAATAAATTTTATTAAAAAATAATTTAGCTAATCTATTAATTAGATAAAGCTTAAACCCTTACGCCATGAACCCACCAAAAAATATATTTTAAAAAAAATCTATTTAGAAATATTATTAAAAAGTTAATAAACTTTTTTGTAAGATTTTTTTTTCTAAATTTATACAGCAATATTCTTGTTGACTACATTTTATTGCTGAAAACAACTTTCCTTTCTGGTATATACTAGTAGTTGTTTTTTGCAAATTCATCTAAAAATGATAGTTTATGGGATATAATTTGCTCTATGTATTAAAATCTTTTCTTAAAAAATCTAACGTTAGAATCGATTTTGACGAACTTGAAATACAGTTCCTTTCTCACCCTTCTTACCCAAGTTTACACGCTTTAACTGGTGTTCTAAATCACTTTAATATTGAAAATGCAGCCATAAGGCTACCTGTCAATAAAGATGTATTAAAAGAACTACCTGAATATTTTATAGCTCAAGTAAATTATAATAACGCACCTCAACTAGCACTCGTTCATAAAGAAGAAGAAAGCTTTAAAGTAACTTACTCAGAAAAGAAACAAGAAAGCTTAAATAAAAAACAGTTTTTAGAAAACTTTACAGGTGTTGTTTCTATAATAGAAAATGATATCACAAATAAACCTGAAGCAATAATTAACAATAATAAACACTACTTACTAGCTTCCGCTTTCTTATTTATCATATTATATCAATATTTTTATGGTATATCAAATCTCACATCTTTCTTATATATACTTTTAGCCATTTTTGGAGTTATTGTCAGTTACGCCATTTTCAAACAAGAACAAGGTGAAACTACAATCATAAACAGTACACTTTGCAATATTTCAAATGAAAAAAAAGACTGCGACTCTGTATTGAATTCCAAGGGTGCTACACTTTTCAAAACAATCAAACTAAGTGATATTAGTATGGTTTACTTTTTAGCTAGCAGCATTTCTATTTTTATGCTTAAAGCATCTGGATTTTCTTTAAGCGTAAATTACCTAATAAGTTTACTCGCATTACCTGTTACTGTATATTCTATTTACTATCAGAAATTTATTATAAAAAAATGGTGTGCACTATGTTTAACAATAGTAACAATACTTTGGTTACAAGCTGGTCTTTTGATAACAAACAACCTATTATATTTTGACATACCTATCCAATCTATATTAGCAATCATAGCATCTTACTCGATTGCAATTTTTATTTGGAACTTTACATCAAATGCAAAAAAATCAAATATTGATTTTAATAAGTTAAAGATTGACTATTTAAAATTCAAAAAGAATTTTGGCTTATTCTCTTTGGCAATACAAAATTCAGAAACAGTAAATACTTTTATTCCTGATTTTCAAGAAATGAGCTTTGGAAATAAGGAATCAAACTTAAAAATTGTTATTGTCACAAACCCTTATTGTGGCCATTGTAAATCTGTACATAAACTCATCTCTAAAATTCTTGATTTGCACAAAGACGATGTTGAAATAAAGATTCGCTTCAACATAAATACTAATGACAAGGGTGCACAAGCTGTGAATGTTACTGGTCGCTTGCTAGAACTTTATTTTTCTAAAGGAAGGAATGAGAGTTTAAGCGCAATGCATGATATTTATGGTGATGTCAATACTGAAGATTGGCTAAAAAAATGGGGGAATTGTGAAAACCTTGACTATTTCTATGATATTCTTTTACAAAGTAGAGAATGGTGCAATGAAAGTAATTTAAATTTCACTCCAGCATTACTAATTAATGAAAAAATGTATCCTAAGGAATACAGTAGAGATGACCTAATTTATTTTATTGAAGAATTAGAAGAAAATTCAACTGACAATTTAATATTACAAAAGGCGTAGTGAAAATAGAAAAGCCCTCTTAGAGGGCTTTATTTTGAATATTTCTCTCTCGCGAAGAATAGACGTAAACTGTATACACCTAAAAATATTCACGCAAATATACTCAATTGATTAAAAAATTCCCTTCATATAGACAAACTGAAGCAAAAGATTGTGGACCAACTTGTATCAAGATTGTTGCCAAACACTACGGAAAAACCATTAACACTCAAGAATTAAGGACTTTAAGCGAAACCACTAGAGAAGGAAGTAGCTTGTTAGGTTTAAGCGATGCTGCTGAATCCATAGGTTTTCATACATTAGGATTACAAACCTCACTAACAAAAATACAAAAGGCTCCTTTGCCATGTATAATACATTGGAATAACAACCACTATGTGGTATTATACAAAATTAAAAAGGACACCTATTATATTTCCGACCCTGCACATGGATTAATTAACTACAATGAAAAAGATTTTTTAAAACATTGGATAGGTAATAATGCTGAAAAAAATACAGAAGAAGGCATTGCCTTAATGATACAACCGACCCCTAAATTTTATCAAACAGAGTTTGATGACGATGAAAAATTTGGTTTCAGTTTTATATTTAAATATTTATTCAAGTACAAGAAATTCATTATTCAACTTATAATAGGTTTAATTGCCGGTAGCTTGCTACAACTAATTCTACCCTTCTTAACTCAAAGTATAGTTGATATTGGTATTCAAAACCAAGATTTAAATTTTGTTTATTTAATTCTATTAGCTCAATTAGCTCTTTTTGTTGGCAAAGCCTCTTTAGAGATTATCAGAAGTTGGATACTACTGCATTTGAGTACTAGGATTAATATCTCTTTAATTTCTGACTTTTTCATTAAGTTAATGAAATTACCTATTTCTTACTTTGATGTAAAAATGACAGGTGACTTACTACAGCGTATTAATGACCATAAACGTATAGAACGTATACTTACAACGTCATCCCTAACAATCATTTTTTCATTCTTCAATCTAATTGTTTTCAGCTTCATTTTAGCTTTTTATAGTCTTCAAATTTTTGGAGTCTTTTTTATCGGAAGTGTTTTGTATATAGGTTGGGTATTATTTTTCTTTAAAAAAAGAAAAGAACTTGATTATAAACGGTTTTCTCAAGTCAGTGAAGAACAAAGTAAGGTTATAGAACTGATAAATGGTATGCAGGAAATAAAACTGCATAATGCCGAAAAACGCATGCGTTGGAACTGGGAGTACGTTCAAGCAAAACTATTTAAAATAGCATCTAAAAACTTAGCTTTAGAACAGACTCAAAGTGTAGGTTCAAATTTAATAAACGAGCTTAAAAACATTTTTATTACCATACTTTCAGCAACATTAGTAATAGACGGTAACATAACACTAGGTATGATGATGGCTATAAGTTATATGGTAGGTCAGCTTAACGCGCCTATTGTACAACTTATAAACTTTATGAGGGAAGTGCAAGATGCTAAAATTTCCATAGAACGATTAGGTGAGATTCATAATATGGATGACGAGGAAAAACCAGAAGATCACAAAATCACCAAAATCCCAGAAAACACAGATATAACTTTAAAAAATGTAACCTTTAGATATACTGGTGAATTAGAACCAGTAATCAAAGACCTTTCTCTAACTATACCTGCAAATAAAACAACAGCCATTGTAGGTATTAGCGGTAGCGGTAAAACCACATTGATGAAATTACTACTACGTTTTTACAATATTGATAAAGGGGAAATTTATTTAGGAAAATTTAATCTAAACAATGTTTCACAAAAAACATGGAGGGCAAACTGTGGTGTGGTAATGCAAGAAGGATATATATTCAACGATACTATTGCAAACAATATTGCTGTTGGTGAAGACTATATCGATATTGACCGTCTCAAACATGCTATAGATGTAGCAAATATTTCCGATTACATAGAAGAGCTGCCCTTAAACTTTAACACCAAAATCGGTAGTGAAGGAAAAGGACTGAGTACAGGTCAAAAACAACGACTACTCATTGCTAGATCTGTTTATAAAAATCCTAAATTTTTGTTTTTTGATGAAGCAACTTCTGCTTTAGATGCCAACAATGAAAAGACCATTATGGAAAAACTAAATCACTTTTTCGAAGATAAAACTGCTATTGTAATTGCACATAGATTAAGTACCGTAAAAAACGCACATCAGATTGTGGTTTTAGACCAAGGTAAAGTTGTAGAAATAGGAACTCATGATGAGTTAATTAATAATAAAGGAAACTATTATAACCTAGTTAAAAACCAATTAGAATTAGGTAAATAAAAATATTCTTTCGCGAGGAGTAGACGTAAACTTGGACGTCTTTAAATGACCAAGATTAATTTAATTTTTAAAAATTTTTATTATGAAAAATTTATTGAATCTAGGAAAAGCTTTAAACAAAGCTGAACAAAGAATGATTAACGGAGGTAATAACAATGGATGTCCACCACCAAAATTAAAAAAATATGATCCTGACGAGCAGTTTGAATGTGGAGGTGACACAGGACTAAGCTGTGAGATGCATGAGATTTGTTGTTATGGATATTGCTTTTAATTAAAAAAGAGGCAGTTTAAAACTGCCTCTTAAACATACTATGCCACAAAGACAAAATAATAATATAGACTTAAGAAGCGAACATGTTCAAGAACTATTAGAAGCTGTTCCTAATTGGATGATCCGCTATGGAAACATGCTTATACTAATCTTTATAATCATGTTTTTTACACTTTCTTGGTTTATAAAATATCCTGATATAATCAGTACTGAGGCTGAAATTACTTCAAAATTACCTCCTCAAAAAAAGTACGCTCAAGTTTCTGGTAGATTGGATAGTATACTCATAAAAAACAATGCTTCAATTAAGGAAAATGAAATAATCGCAATCCTAGAAAACACAGCAAATTTTGAGCATATAAAACTATTAAAGTCTATTATTGATTCAACCAAAATTAACACCAAAAATTTTAATTTTCCACTTGAAGAACTTCCAGTTTTATTCCTCGGAGAAATAGATACGGAATATGCACTATTTGAAAATAATTACATACAGTATCAGCTAAACAAAGAATATAACCCTTACGAAAATGAACAACAAGGTAATAAATATTCTAAAATACAGCTTAAGTCTAGGCTAAACACCTTGTTATCTCAAAAAGAGATCAACAAAGTCGAACTCGAGTTCCAAAAAAAGGACTTTGAAAGACAAGAACACCTTTTTGAAAAAGGAGTTATATCTAAACAAACTTTAGAATCTAAAGAATTAAGCTATTTACAAGCCAAACGCAATTTTGCTAATATAGACGCTTCAATATCACAAATTAAAGAAGCAATAACAAATACCAACACCAGTGAAGTAAGCACGTCTATACAAAAGAGAAAGGATGAGATTAGTATGCTTAAAAATGTGATACAGTCTTTCAATCAACTTAAGCGAGCTATACGAGACTGGGAAATGAAGTATGCCTTAATTTCAAATATTAATGGAAAAGTAGCTTTTTCCAAACTATGGACAAAAAATCAATCTGTAAACCAAGGAGATTTACTTTTTACGATAATCCCAGCACAAAACTCATCATATATAGCAAAACTAAAAACTCCAGCACAAAACTCAGGCAAAATAAAAGAAGGGCAAACTGTAAATATTAAATTAGAAAATTACCCTGATAATGAATTTGGCTTATTAAAAGGGACTGTTGAGTCTATCTCTTTATTAACTAATGAAGATGGTTTTTATAATGTTGTCGTTGCACTACCAAGTAAATTGATAACATCCTACAATAGAGAAATACCCTTCAAATTTGAGATGCGAGGCTCAGCTGAAATTATAACAGAAGATTTAAGATTAATAGAACGCTTTTTTTATCAATTGAAAAATGTGTTCGATACCTAAAAATATTCTCTCGCGAAGAATAGACGTAAACTTGGACGTCTTTAAATGACCAAGATTAATTTAATTTTTAAACATTTTTAATTATGAAAAATTTAAAAATCTTAGGCAAAGTTTTAAGTAAAACAGAACAACAATCTGTAAATGGAGGTGCATTTGTAGGTTGTGAAAACCTTAATCGATGTTATCCACCATCTAACGTTATTATCAATCCTGATGACCCTCAAGATGGAGGACAATGCAGTACTTACTTCCCAACATATGGTATTACATGCTCTAATGGCACATTGCAAAATAACCAGTGTTGTTTCGGATGATATTAAATAAAAGAAATAAAATCTTATTATGAAAAATCTATTAAATCTAGGAAAAACTCTAAACAAATTAGAGCAACGAAATATAAACGGAGGAGCCAATGGTAATGGTTGTGTTGACGGCTATTACACATGCTCTGACGGAACAAAAATTTATGTTGGTGATTGTAGGTTGCCACATATTGTACCTTGTTATTAAACAAAATTATATTCTCTCGCAAAGAATGGACATAAACCTTGAATGTCCTTAAACGATCAAGGCTTATAAACTTTTAAATATTTTAATTATGAAAAAATTATTAAAGTTAGGTAAGACCCTGAACAAATCTGAACAAAAACAAGTTTTTGGGGGGCTTGAAAGAGATTTTGAATGGGATCCAGCACCACCATGTGATCCAAGCATATCAAATACTATGTCATGTGCATTAGACGGCGGTGATGATGTTTGTCCTAGCGGAGCCACATGTACTCCTTTTACTTTTATACCTGGACACCCAGATAATTTGATTACCGGCATGTGTGTATGTGATTAAATTCTTTAGTAAGCATAAAAAAGATTATGAATTAAGAAAAAACATTCTCTCGCAAAGAATGGACATAAACCTTGAATGTCCTTAAATGATCAAGGCTTATAAACTTTTAAATATTTTAATTATGAAAAATTTATTGAATTTAGGAAAACCCTTAAACAGAAACGAACAAAAACAAGTTTTTGGTGGTGATGATGTTATTAAAGACAAAAATGACCCTCGGGATTGCTATAACAGCCCATATGGATGCTGTTCTGACGATATGGATTGTAGATATATGGCTCCACCAGCAGTACACGGAACTTGTGGATCAGATGGTTATTGCTATTACTAATTTACATTTATGATGGGGTGCTTACTTGTTTTAGCACCCCATTCTTTTTTCATTTTTTAGTATGTCTTAATACAATTCCCAAAGGCTGTCCTGTAGCTCCGTTAGGAAAACTTATACCTAATAAAGCTGAAATTGTTGGTGCTATATCTGGTATAACCGTTTTATCTACCGTTTCGCCATGCTTAATTCCTTTTCCAAAAAACAATAATGGTACATGTGTGTCGTAGTTAAGTCCACTACCATGCGTAGACCCTTTTTTACTATAAGCTATATGTGCTATATCATCGACAATTATCACATCACCTGAACGCTTTTGGTTGTAACCATTTTGCAATAACGCTTCTATTCCAGTAGTAAAATCTGTACTATTCATTGCTGTTGCAGTATACACCTTTGCGATGTTTGAATAACTGATTTGCTCATCTACCAGAGCTTGTTCTACTTCATGTAGATCTAAATTCAACTCTTTAAGTTTTGCTTTATTCAAAAAGACTTGATTATTACTTATATTTTCAACAATGTCTGTAGTTCCATAAGTATCAGTCAAAAACTTATTGAATTTTTCTTTTCTAGAATTATAATCTAAATAACCTGCCGGAATTTTTACCGACTCTAAATATGCAGGAACATCAACAGCACCATGATCCGCAGTTAAAAATACCGTATATTCTCCTTTACCAACATTTTTATCTAAATAATTGAATAAACGCTCTAAGTCCTTATCTAGTCTTATATAAGTATCTTCTACTTCTTTGGAGTTAACACCAAAGTTGTGCCCTACATAATCTGTGCTAGAAAAACTAACTGTTAACACATCGGTATCGTTATCTTTCCCCAGAGCCTCTCCTTTAATAGCTGCTATTGCAAAGTCTGTAGTTAAACTGTTGCCGTAAGCTGTTGCTTTTAAAACATCAAAACCACCATTTTCATCTTTTAAAGCTGCCAAATCGTAAGGAAATGTTGCTGTTTCTTTACCATTAAATCCACGTTCAAAATCATTAAGATCACTTCCACTTTCAATATATGTCTCAATTGGTCTGTAGGTATCCCAAACTTTTAAATAAGATTCAACTGTATCAGAATCATTAAAATCTTTCACCCATTGCGGTAAATCATTTCTGTAAAATGTACTTGTTATCCAAACTCCTTCATCTTTTCCATGAAACCAATAAGCTGCATTAGCTGTATGACCTGCAGGTAAAATAGCTCCTCTATCCTTTATAGCTATACCTATAGTTTTTCCTCGCATTTGCGTAAATAATCTGTTCTCGTCTGCGACACTTGTTGTTAACATTCTATGTGGAGACATTTTTCCTGCAGAATGCTCTGTTCCTACAGACGCAACAGAATCGTCTTGAGCGCAATAAACCGATTCTTTAATTTCTTTATCATACCAATTATTAGAAATAATACCATGATACTTTGGTGTCGTACCTGTATAAACCGAAGTATGACCTGGTCCTGTATAAGTTGGCACATAATTAAAATGATTGTTTTTACAATTAAAACCTTCATTAATCATACGTTTGAAACCACCTTCACCAAACTGATTTTCGAAACGAGTTAGATAATCATATCGCATTTGATCTACTACAATACCTACAACCAATTTTGGTCGCTCGTTTGTAACATCATTAATTTCCTGAACCGAAGTGTTTTGAGTATTTTGTGCAGAGCACGAATAGCAAGCTATTGAAATTGCTACTATAGAAAGTATTTTTTTCATTTGAAGTTAGGTGTCTTTTAAAGTCCAAAAATACGGATTTCAGACCATCTTAAATTTAAATTAATATTAATAAACACATCTTTTTTTATACTTTAGCAATAAGAAATTCTTACATGAAGTACCTTCATAATATTGGCGCTTATTTTATAATGATTAAAGACATTTTTCGCAAACCAACCAAATGGTCTGTGATGAAAAATTTAATCCTTAAAGATATTGATGATCTTATTATCGGATCACTTGGTATTGTGGCTTTTATAGCCTTTTTTGTTGGTGGTGTTGTAGCTATACAAACCTCACTTAACATTAGCAATCCGTTAATACCAAAATATCTGGTTGGTTTTGCTACGCGTCAATCAATAATTCTTGAATTTGCTCCTACTTTTATCTCTATTATTATGGCTGGTAAAGTTGGCTCTTTTATTACCTCTAGTATCGGAACCATGCGAGTCACAGAACAGATTGATGCGCTTGAGGTTATGGGAATTAATGCTATAAACTATTTGGTATTTCCTAAGTTTATTGCCTTGACACTATACCCTTTTGTAATTTCAATCGCAATGTTCTTAGGTGTTCTTGGTGGTTTGGCTGCTTGTGTTTATGGTGGTTACGGAACTTTTGAAGATTACATTTACGGAATTCAAAATGATTTTATTCCTTTTCATATGGCTTATGCTTTTATAAAAACTATGGTTTTTGCCTTTATACTAGCTACCATACCTTCCTATTATGGTTACTTTATGAAAGGTGGTGCTTTAGAAGTTGGTAAAGCCAGTACAACAGCATTTGTTTGGACTAGTGTAGTAATCATCCTTGTGAACTATTTATTAACCAGTATAATGTTAGGCTAATGATTGAAGTAAAAAATTTACATAAATCTTTTGGTGAAGCCCATATTTTAAAAGGAATTACTACAACTTTTGAAAAAGGAAAAACCAACCTCATCATTGGACAAAGTGGTTCCGGGAAAACAGTATTTTTAAAATGTCTACTTGGCCTTTTTGATTATGAAGAAGGCACTATTTCTTATGAAGGACGAATTTTCAAAAACCTAGACCATGACGAAAGAAGAGATTTAAGATCTGAAATAGGTATGGTTTTTCAAGGTAGTGCGTTGTTTGACTCTATGACCATAGCTGAGAATGTAATGTTTCCACTAAGAATGTTTACTAAACAAAGTAAAAGTGAAATGGAAGATAGAGCTGACTTTGTTTTAAAACGTGTTAACTTACCTGATGCTCATAAAAAAATGCCAAGTGAAGCTTCTGGTGGAATGCAAAAGCGTGTTGCTATAGCCAGAGCTATTGTAAATAAGCCTAAATATTTGTTTTGTGATGAACCCAATTCGGGTTTAGATCCTAGAACATCTATAGTAATTGACAACCTTATTCAAGAAATTACAGACGAATATCAAATTACAACAGTAATCAACTCACACGACATGAATTCTGTAATGGAAATTGGTGAAAAGATTGTCTTTCTTAAAGATGGTCTCAAAGAATGGGAAGGTTCTAAAGACAATATCTTCAAAACCGAAAACAAAGCTGTAACTGATTTTGTTTATTCTTCGGAGTTATTCAAAAAAGTACGCAGAATGTATCTTGAAG
This sequence comes from Winogradskyella sp. SYSU M77433, assembly GCF_029911945.1. Taxonomy (NCBI): domain Bacteria; kingdom Pseudomonadati; phylum Bacteroidota; class Flavobacteriia; order Flavobacteriales; family Flavobacteriaceae; genus Winogradskyella; species Winogradskyella sp. SYSU M77433. The sequence goes on from NZ_JARYTG010000010.1 coordinate 147,080, forward strand.
AGAATGAATAATTAATTTCTGACGATTACATTAAGCGTATCTAAATCCAACCTTTCTTTCAAAAATAATCTAAGTTTTTTTGTATCACTTGCTTTTGATTCTACTGTAGATACTGAATCTATCCATTTGACACTAAATACTTTCATTGTATCGATAGATTTCATATTTGAAGTGACCTCATTGGCATAAGAAATACTTTCTAATTTTTCGTAATTTATCTTTAGCTCCTTAATAAGCTCACCAAAAGGAATCTGATCTTTTTCCAATCTAGATAAACCTTTTAGTTTACTTTCTAGATAAGTAATCTTTTGCTGTTGACTCATTAAATCCAATGAATCCCTAGAACGTAATTCTTCCATATAGCGAAGGTTATCCAAATTTTTAAGTCTATTTTGATTTACAATCAATTTCGCATTTTTCAAAGAACTATAATTAGTCATTCTACTTTGCAACACACGTTCTGTTGATTCTGGAATTTCATCTAAACCAAACGTATTTAAGGTAATTGTAGATATACTATCATGACTATACTCTGGATAAGCATTATTTTTTATATACTCAGCATGTGGCAGTGCCCCTAGTTCTTCATCAATAAATCGGCTTGCATCTCTATTAAAAGTACTTTCTCTATACACATCGAAAAATGTGAAAGATGCTGGGATCATTACTATAATAGCAATTAAAGAAGCTAACCTTGCAATACGCTTACGCTTTTTAGAGTTTGCATACTTAAGCATTGGGAAACGTAAAATCTTCAACACTAAAAATGTCGCTAGAGCAATAAAAATAGTGTTAATTGTAAATAAATACATAGCCTGACCAAAGTACTCCCAATTTGCCTTGGCTAACCCATAACCAGCCGTACAAAGTGGAGGCATTAATGCTGTAGCAATAGCCACACCAAAAATTACCGAAGCAATTGTTCCTTTTTTAGTACGTGCTATAATCAATGCTAACCCACCAAAAAATGCAATTAACACATCACGTATATCAGGCTTCACCCTTCCTAAAAGCTCAGAGGTATCCTCACTTAAAGGGAAAAATCTAAAGAATAAAAATGCGGTTAATAAACTTAGACCAATCATTATAGCCAAGTTTATCAGTGACCGTTTTAATGTATCAATATCATTAATAGCGATAGATAAACCCACACCTAAAATTGGTCCCATTAGTGGTGAAATTAACATGGCTCCAATAACTACTGCTGTTGAATTTGCATTAAGACCAATTGATGCCACAAAAATAGAACATACCAAAATCCAAGCTGTGGCTCCCTTAAAAGGAATATCCGCTTTTATGGCTGCGATAGTAGCATCTCTATCTGTATCTTCTCTAAAGTCTAGTAATTCACTTAGAAAAGTTTTTACACTTGTAAATAAACCCTGAGCATCCTTCTTTACCGCTTCTTTTTTTTCTTCAACGGTATTTTCTTTGTTCATCTCATTGGTCATCTGCGAATTTTCATCCTCAGAGAAATTGAATTTGTTTTCTTCCATGAATTAATTAACCATAAGACTCTCCAAAAGTGTCTTTAACATTTTGGAGCACTTTTTTAATATCTTGTTCTTTTTGTTTAGGAAAGATAAGTAAAACTTCGTCTTTATCTACAATAATGTAATCATTTAATCCATCAACAACGACTACCTTACCTTTTTTAGATCTGATCATATTACCTGAAGCATCTTCAAGTAAAGTTTTTGAATTCACCACTGCATTTTCGCTACTATCCTTATCAAGTTTATCGTAAAGACTTCCCCACGTTCCAAGATCATTCCAATCAAACGTTGCTGGTATAACATAGACATTTTTACTCTTTTCCATAATAGCGTAGTCAACCGATATATTCTCTGCCTTAGGATAATTTTCTAATATAAATACATCTTCAGCTTCTGTATTATAAGAACTAATACCATTTTCGAACAATTGAAATAATTCCGGTTGGTTATTTTTAAAAGCTGAAATGACAGATTTTGCACTCCACATAAAAATTCCTGCATTCCATAAGAAATTGCCTTGATCTATAAACAATTTTGCCGTTTCGTAATCTGGCTTTTCTCTAAATTGATTAACTGGCTTAATATTGTCTTGCGCCTCCTTATCATACTCAATGTAACCATAACCTGTGTTTGGAAACGTAGGTTTTATGCCTAAAGTCATCAGCGCATCGTTGGATTCACAAAAATCAAAAGCCACTTGGACATTGTCTGAAAACGATTGCTCATCTTCAATCCAATGATCACTTGGTGCCACAATCATTACCGCATCTTCATTTTCTTTCTGAATTTTTAACGCCGCATATAAAATACATGGTGCTGTATTACGCATTGCAGGTTCAAGTACCACCTGACGCTTTGTAACACTCGGTAATTGTTCAAAAACCAAATCATTGTAACGCTCATTGGTTAAAATAAAAATATTTTCTTCGGGAATAAGGTTTGCTAAACGGTTGAACGTTTTTTGAATTAAAGTTTCGCCTGTTCCCAACATATCATGAAATTGCTTAGGAAAATCCTGCGTACTCACAGGCCAAAATCTCGAACCTACTCCACCTGCCATTAGTATGGCGTAATAATTTTTATTTTTCATATTAGTAGTTAATCTATTAATTCTACTTCTGCATTAGGGCTGAACAAATATAACTTTCCTGTTTTAACCTCAACACATTCTATACGTTTTCTTCTTTTGTTTCCTTTTTTAAAAACTCGCCCGTTATAGAGCTTAAAACTTTGCCCTAAAGGTATTTCAAATACGTAAGTTTTATCGCTTGGTTCGTCAAATTGCTTAAGAGCCAAGGCGAGATGCGTATCTGTATCACTAGAAGCTTTTGGATTTTTAAAATGCCTAGCTAAAAGCGGTAATATTTCCAAGGGAAAAATTTCAGGGTGTAAAAATGGCAACATTAAATACTGAAAAGTATGCTTCCATTCCTTACCATGGGGTTTTATGAACCTTCCGTACTTTTTATAAGCTTCAAAATGGGCTATCTCGTGAATCAGTGTAATTAAAAAACGGTACGGATTTAAGTTTGAGTTTACCGTAATTTGATGTTCACCATTTGGTAATTCCCTGTAATCACCATGTCTGGTTTTTCGTTCACTTTTTATCTTAACAGTAAGATTATCAACAGCCAATAGATTATTAACCATTGACTGAGCTTCGATAGGAATGAATTCTAAAAGCTTTGTTTGCATTAGCACAAAAATAATTGATTTAATGCTTTTATGAAATCTATAAAACAAAAAGCACTCCTTTTTAGAGAAGTGCTTTTTCAATTTTGATAGAATGATATTTTCCTGGTTTTATTCTTACAGTTTTTCAGAAAGTAATTCTGCGGTCTCTATCATGCTTACAAATTCACTTCTGTAACCGTTTGCATCCTTTCCTTTTGAGCCAACTGCTAGTTTTTTAGCGAGTTCATAAGTCATATCTCCTTTATATTTTGAATCTCTTAACAAAAGCCCTAAACCTGCAACAGCTGAAGAAAATCTAAAATTATCTGATGTTGATTCCAGCTTCAAGCCATTATCTATAATAGTTTTTGTTATTAATAAACTCTTATCCTCTTTAGGCTTTTTATATCTGAATTTAATGGTCAGCATTTCATCATTTTCTGAAGCATTTACTATTTCTGTTTTTTGATATTTTAAATCATCATGCTTCTTTACAGAATCTTCTGAATTTACTGGTACAACTTCATACAATGCTGTCACTGTATGACCTGCACCTAACTCACCTGCATCCTTTTTATCATCGTTAAAGTCTTCATTATTCATTACTCTGTTTTCGTAACCAATTAATCGGTATGCTTTTACTTGATTGGGATTAAATTCAATTTGAATTTTTACATCCTTAGCTATAGTAAACATATTGGCTCTCATCTCTGTAGAAAACACTTTTTTGGCTTCTTTAATATTGTCTATGTAAAAGTAATTTCCATTTCCTGCATTACTAATTTGCTCCATTCTACCATCCTTATAATTTCCCATTCCGAAACCACATATCGTTAAAAAGATGTCTTCTTTTCGTTTTTCTTCTATCAATCTCACCAATTCTGAACTTGAGGAAACTCCAACATTAAAATCGCCATCTGTTGCTAAGATGACTCTATTATTTCCATCTTTAAATAGATTCTCCTTTGCAATTTTATAAGCTAACTGAATGCCTTGACCACCAGCCGTAGAACCGCCAGACTCAATCCTATCTAAAGCTTCAATAATTTCTTCTTTGTTTGAAACTTTGGTAGATGGCAGAACAACACCTGCCGAACCAGCATAAGCAACAATAGCGATTCTATCGTTATCATTTAGTTCATTAATTAGCAACTTTAAAGCTTTCTTTAGCAATGGCAATTTATTGTTGTCGCTCATAGAGCCAGATGCATCAATTAGGAATACCAAATTACTTGGTTTTAAATCATCGTAGTTTAATGATTTTCCTTGCAGTCCAATATGTACCAACTTATGCTTAGTGTTCCACGGACAATCTGTAACTTCATTAGAAAAGGAAAAGGGATGCTTATCTTTAGGTTGTGGATAATCGTAATTAAAATAGTTAATCATCTCTTCTACTCTCACAGCATCTTTTGGCGGTAGTTGATTGTTAGATAAAAAACGTCTTACATTACTATAAGATGCATTATCTACATCTATTGAAAATGTGGATAAAGGATTCTGAATTGCATTTTTAAAGTCGTTTTCGTAGATACGATCGTATTCTTCTGTGTTATGTTCTAAAACAACTTCTTCATCAGTAGCTTCATATAATTCTACTGCTTCAATTTCGTACATGTCACTTTTTGCTTTACCCGAATGTACTTCGCATGCGTTGCTTAACAATAGTATTGACAATACTACTGATAATTTAATTAGAGATTTAGATGATTTTGCCTTCATAATTTTATATTTTTAATCGTTATAAGAGCAAACCTATAATTCGTTAACACCTATCTTTTGAAAAACACTTGTATATCTTTTGTAAACAGTTTACAACCTATATACAACTGGTTTTTAACCTCTTAAATTAATTTTGAATTTAGAAGAACAACATATTTTTTCCCAGTTGAAACTGGCTATAGCTTCAAAGTTTTTGGAAAACAATAGTGCTTCTAAAATAATTGAAGACTGGAAAGGAGATGATATTGTTGCCTTTCAGGAAGATTTATTTAGTAAAGTAAAAGCAAGAGTTAGCGAAAAATGGTTTTATACTTATATAAAGAATGAAGCCAAAAAATTACCCAGAATCGACATGCTCAACCTACTTAGCAATTATGTTGGCTATCAAAACTGGAATGATTTTAAAGCACATCATAAAACCTCAACGCAAATTAAGACTCACAAAAAAGCTTTCTCAAAGTATCTGTGGATACTTTTAATAGTGCCATGTGCATTGCTTGCTTTTTCTATCATTAACACTAGCTACAATTATGAATTCTGTTTTTACGATTCAATAAAAAATGAACCTATAAAAAGCACTATTTTAAATATTAAAGTTTTAAAAAACGGACAATCTCCAATACATCAGCACACAGATTCTTTGGGTTGTTTTAATTACGAAACTGATGAAAAGGAAATAAAGTTTATTGTTGAATCACCTTATTATAAAACGGACACTATTGTAAGAAAACACAATTCTGGTAAGAACAAAATTATAAAACTAAAAACTGATGATTATGCTTTAATGCTTAATTACTATACCAACAAAAACATTAAAGAATGGAAAAAGCATAGAGAAAAACTGAATACTATTTTTAGTGATAATGCCGAAATATATCAGTTTTTTGAGAATAGTGATTTTGTAGAAATTTACTCTAAACAAGAATTTATTCAGAAATTAACAATACCAACCCGAAGCTTAAAAGGGATGAAAATTTTAGAGAAAAAGGAAATAGAAGGAAAGATTGTTAAGCTAAAATTTATAATTAATTAGATATGAATTTAAAGCTAAAACATATCACATTATTTATAGTAAGTATGCTTTTTGTTGCATGTGCCATGGAAACAAAAAAAGCAAAAAGTGAAAGCTATGATGTATTTGCAACGGAAGAAGTAGAAGCTTCAGAAGAAGTCGAGGCTTTAGAAGAATATGTTATTGATGCAGAATATGAGTTTAATAATCAGCTTATCAACCAAAAATTACAAGACTTCTACGACTTATTAGCCTTACAAAGCGAGCATCCCGAGTTTAACAATGAAGTCGCTGAACAATTAAAAAACTTCACTAACGACTCCATCAACAAATATAAAACCGATGATTTTTTCATCATAAAAAATATAAAACCTATAGGCAAGGCTGTTTTTGTTAATGATAGTACTCAAAAACTAAAGCTTTCTTATAATAAGGTATCTGACAACTCAAAAACAACAGACACCATCTATGCGATTATAACTAAAAAACAGATTAAAGTAGATGATGAAACTTTAATTTCTAATAAGATTCAATTTTCCAAAGAATAGAAAACCTCAAATCTAGTTCTTAACCACTATCATTTCTGAATAACTATTTACCCTCAAAAGATAAATTCCAGATTGAGAAGAGCTAAATTTAATTCTGGTAGTATTATTGACACTATCAAAACTGGTAGAAACATTTATTTGTCTCCCTCTTAAATCAAATACACTAATCACATCTGAGATATTAGTATTGGTTACATACACTTCCTTATCTTGAGTTGGATTAGGATAAATTTTATGATTTGAAACTTCAAAATCTTCTATACTTAACGAACCTTCAAAATAAGGCACAGCAAAATCAAACACCTCTGTTGCAACTTCATGACCAATAAATCTTCCTGGAATATCATCTGCTGGTGGATGAATTCCACCCCAAATACGGCTTAAACTCGTTTGATCTGAAGCGTCTTTATAAGTTGCCCATTGTAAAACTACATCTACGGATGGTCCTTCCTCAAAAACTAAAAATTCATTTTTTCTAGCCACAAACTCACCTAAACCTCCAGGAAAATATTCGCTTCCTGTCATCATTGTCATCAATTCTGATGCAGCTCTTGAATATGTTGAATGCCCTGAAACATAGCCTGCAAAAGGGGGTGTAACAAATGTAGGCCTTTGGTAAGGAAACCAATTTTCAGCTAAAATCCAACCTACACCAGCCATATCTGTTTCGGTATTTCCGATATAATCGTGCCCTTTCCATGTGTATAATTTTATTTTGCCTACGTGTTGGTTTGCAAACCCAGCTAAAGGATCTCCAGCTTCTACGACTTCAATATAATTTTCAATGAGTTCAATACCTCCCACATGATAATTACTCAAGGTATTATCGGTACTTTGTCCACGTAAAGCCATAGACCTAATTGCAGAAATAGGTCTAATATAATCGTACCAACCTTTTACGCTCCATGCTGAAATAGCCGAATCATGCATACCACCACCAAGGATAAAATAGGCTTTTACATCCCATTCAAGCGGGTCTAATTCATCTCCTTCACCTTGAAAACGTCTTTCAAATTGCGGATGATCATTGACATAGTTTAATATTGTAAACCAATGTCCTGGTGGAGTTTCAGAATGTGGTCCATCCGCCCAAAATTCAGCTAATACCCTTCCGTAATCACCCCTTGGCACCATATTCACTTCATACGGGTTTCCGGTTATGGGATTTACTGTATGACCATTACTCATAGCACCTCCATCAAAAAAGTTGTAAAAACTAGGAAAGTCTAAATAGGTTGTTGGAAAATTACTAATATCCACATTACCAAAAGAATTTGGTGATATATCCCACATTACTCCATCTGTAGGATCTAAATGCGATTGCCAAATAGAAACCATAGAAAACCCCCATTTATATGCATCACTAGAATCATTATTATCGATTAGACTTATCCGAGGTGGTGAAGAAGGATCATGATATACATTGTAAAAATCACCATCTCTTTCATAGGTTACTTTATCTTCATCTGTTAAAGCAAAAGGAAGGACATTTCCCCATTCAGGACTTAGAAAGCCAGGTATATTTCCATCAATAACATTCCCTGACTGATCAATAAAAACCTCAAAAGCCAAAGGCTGCCATCTATTTGGATCTGTCATAGGTGTATTATCATTTACATCTAAAGCAAGAGGAGTATTTATAGGTGCATAATAATCATTATCATAGCCAGTTGATTCTCTAGAACCATCCTGAAGTCCATAATCGATTATAGTTTGAGCTACATAGTTTCCTAAAGCTGCTGCATTGCCAGAATCGTATAATAAGGAGGTGTCATTTATATCATAACCCAATTCATCCATAAGCAAGTCGTACAAAACTTGCAATGATGCTGCTTGTGGTGCATTTTGAAAGCGATAAGACAGTAGACGATACATGGCATAACTTATTGCTTTTTCTTGTGAGGCAACTACAGATTCTGAAGGTATAAAATCGGCCAATGCGCTTGAAAAACCATGAACTGAATTCCCCATTAAATATGGACTGGCAACATCATCATAAATTGCCCAAATATCATACATTGCTACACTTGAATGAAATAAGTTTCTAGCATGGACAGTAGGTCTTGCAAAGTCACCTCTTATAGACTCTAGCAAAGCTTCATTCCATAATCTTGCCACAGAAACATTTGTCGGAAGATTATCTGCACCTAAACTTACATCAATAGAAACTGGTAAACTAGAACAAGTGTCATTAGATTCAGTAACTGAAATATGTCCCATTTCCTCTATGGCCCATTTTACTGTTATTTGTCCTGTATCTTGACCACTCATAATTTCACCTCCAGTAACTTGCCAAGATGCTGTAGATTCTGTACCTATAGCATAACTGTAAGTTTCTGTACTGAGAAAAGATGATGATACATTTCCTACTATGGTCTGAGAATCTATATAACTACATGAGCCATCATCTAATGTTGCGTCTGGATTATAATTACAAGAAATTGGATCTGTACAGCCATATATTTTTTGACTTGGAATGATATTTAAAATTTCATAACCTGAACCCTCAGTTGCTTTTATTGTGGCATTAACATCTAAATTATTAAAAGTCTCAATCAATCCTGAAGGCCATTTAATTTCTAAACTCAATATTTGTGAAGCGTTATCTAACCCAAAGTGAACTCCGTTTAAGTTTTGACTTAAAAAACCAACACCTGGATAATAGCGCTTTAAAGTACCGTTTGAAGTGGTCAAAGTGATTATAGTTCCGATAGCATCTCTATTAGAAGTAGTTCCTTCTAACTTAATTTTGAACCAATTTTTGGAAGTGACAGCATCATCAAAATTCAATAATTTGTTTTCATAAAAGAATATAGAACCGTCACTATTTGTAACTATTACATCCTTATCTCCATCGTTATCATAATCAAAATCTACAGCGGTAACACTAATTGCTGTTTCACCTAGTATAGATGTTAGTGAATTATCTTCAAAAATCTCCTGACCTTCAATAGTTAGGTTTTTATAATAATAATTTGTTTGTGAAGACGAACCGTAGAAATTACCATTCAACACTAATAAATCTTCATCTCCATCTAAATCAAAATCAGAAAAAAGCGTTCCCCAGGATGACTGCGAGTTACCTATACCCAAGTCGTTCGCAGAATCCGCAAAGGTATTGTCACCATTATTTTCTAAGAAAAAATTGTTATTCTCATCAGAGACAAAAAAGTCAAAAAAACCATCATTATTATAATCCGAAATTGAAATGCCTTTATCCTCTCCTGCGGTATCTAAACCATACAATTGTGCCTGATCAGAAAATGAAGTTCCATTGTTATTAATATATAGACTGTTTGAGTCTTGTGCATTATTAGTAACATACAAGTCGATATATCCATCTTCATTAAAATCAAAAGGTAATGCCGTATAGCTACCGTAATTAGAGGCTTGTTGAATTCCTGTAGTAACAGTAACATCGGTAAATGTATTATTACCATTATTCTTAAAAAGTCTGTTACTGCCACATCCGGCCCAATCATTTATATAAATATCCAGTAAACCATCATTATCATAATCAAACCAAGTAGCACCAGTATTTAAACAGCTGTTAACAGTATCTAGACCTGAAATTGAAGTAATATTTGCAAATGTTCCATTGCCTAAATTTCTCCACAATTGTACTTTCAGGGAATATGTGAGTAATAAATCAGGAAAACCATCATTGTTGTAATCTCCCCAAAAGGCTCCGTTTTTATGCCCATCTAAACCTAAATAAGGATTCCCTCCTTCTTCTTGGGTCAATAGATCCTGAAAACCTGCAAACTCAGTTACATCAGTAAAAGATCCATCGTTATTATTTCTAAATAATCTGCTTAATGTTTTCGGACTTCCGGTATTATCTTTTGCTTTTGCTACAACAAAAATATCTAAGTCATTATCACCATCATAATCTGCAACAGCTACACCATTGTTCTCCTCTAAAATTCCTAAACCAACAATATTTTCAACACGTTCAAAAGTCTGAGCAGAAACGTAATTATTACTTATTACATACAAAGAAAAAAGAAGCAATACATATTTAGTTTTGAGTAATTTTTCAATCATAAAAAATGCTATTTTACTTTAAATATATAAAATTCGTTTTAACGTTTTATTAACTAAAATTAAAATCAATTTATTTTCGTTTTTTTAACTTATTTAAAGTGAAATAAAAATTAAATAGCCTCTTTTATTGAAAAAAACTTAATATTAAAAAGAAAAAACAAAACTTAAAGCAAACACAAAGTTTTCATACAAATATAAAAACACACTTGAAAATAGACTAAATATTGCGTAACTTAGTAAGAGATTTCTACAGGTCTGAAAACACAGAAAATTTACTATCATGGCTTTTATTGATTATTACAAAATACTTGGTATTGATAAAAATGCATCCAAGGATGAAATTAAAAAAGCTTACAGAAAATTAGCTAGAAGATATCATCCAGATTTAAATCCGAACGACAAGGAAGCCGAATTAAAATTTAAACAAGTCAATGAGGCTAATGAGGTTCTTAGCAATGACGAGAACCGAAAAAAATATGACAAATACGGAGAGCATTGGCAACATGGTGAAGCTTATGAAGAAGCGCAAAAACAGCAACGTCAATCCCAACAACAAAGACAATATACCGATTATTCAACTTTTGAAGGCTTTGGAGATGGTGATCATTCCGACTTTTTTGAATCTATGTTTGGTGGTGGTTTTTCTGGAAGAAGCAGAGGTGGTAATGTAAAATTCAGAGGCCAAGACTTTAATGCACAATTACAACTTGACCTTAGAGATGTTTATACATCCCAAAAAAGAGTCCTTACTGTAAATGGAAAAAACATTAGATTAACCATACCAGCTGGAGTTAGTAATGGACAAATCATAAAAATAAATGGAAAAGGTGGTGAAGGCATTAATGGAGGTCCAAATGGTGACCTTTATATCGAGTTTAATATTGTAAATACGACAGATTTTAAACGTGATGGTTCTAATCTTTACAAAACTGTAAACCTTAGTCTTTATGACGCGATTTTAGGTGGTGAAGTCACTATTGACACATTTGATGGCAAAGCTAAACTCAATGTAAAACCACTAACTCAAAACGGCACAAAAGTTAAGCTCAAAGGTAAAGGCTTTCCTATATATAAAAAGGATGGAGAATTTGGAGATCTTTATATAACCTACAAAGTAGAACTTCCTAAAAAGTTAACCGAAAGAGAAAAAGAACTCTTTGAAGAATTAGCAAAATTGAAATAGTTATGAAAGATAAAAATTATATTTCACTACCAGATTTATGTGCTCATCATCAAATAGAGATGTCTTTTTTTAATGGGCTAAATGACAACGGACTTATAGAAATACTTTCTGTTGAAAAAACATATTGTATTCATCAAGATTATATTGCTGATGTTGAAAAAATGATACGCCTCCATCGTGATTTAAATCTCAACTTTGAGGGTATTGATACCGTATTCAACTTACTGAATAAAATAGATCAACTTCAGTCTGAACTCATTTCTACAAAAAATAGATTAAGACGTTATGAAGATCATTTTTAAGGTGTAGAATTAGACACCTGCAAAACCTTACCGTTATAATATTTATTTCCTGTAAGTGCAAAATCAGAAATATATTTTGCTATGTCCTTAGCTGTTGTTGGTGCTTCATATCCAGGAAATGCTTCTTCAAGCATTTCTGTTTGCACAGCTCCAAGAGCTAGAACGTTAAATTGAGGACCAGACGCTTTATACTCTTCTGCCAGTAATTCGGTAAGGGTAATTACCGCTCCTTTACTAGAACTGTATGCTGCTAAACCCGGAAATTTCATACTCCCTTGAATACCTCCCATAGAACTAATCGTTACCACATGTCCATCAGCTTTCATAAAAGGCAAAACAAGCCTAGTCATTTCTGAGACGCCAAAAACATTGGTTTTATAGACATATTCAAAATCTTCAAAAGTGGTTTCTGCAAACGGTTTGTTGAGTAAAGCGCCTGCATTGTTAATCAACACATCAACTTGCGTCCATTCTTGCTTTATGAATTCAGTTACCTTTTCATAGTCACCTTTTTCACATAAATCAAAAGCAAAAGACGAAATGTTATCAAATTGAAGGTTAGAAACTGGTTTAGCATTTCTTGATAGTGCTAAAACATTATGACCTTGATTGGCTAACAAATGTACCAATTCAAAACCTATTCCTCTACTGGTCCCTGTTACAATTATATTTTTACTCATCCTTTTCCTTTAAAACGACTTCTTTTGTTTCTGCGTTAACCATACCTTCCAAAGCTGGAATCATTTTATCCATGAAACTTTTCATATGAACATAATCCATTTTATCCGCTTCGTCATCAACATGATGGTAATAATCAAAATTCGTAAAATCAAAGGTTGAAATCGCATGAGCCGGTATGTTTAATTCTTGATAAAACGGAAAGTTATCAGATCTATAAAATAGTTTGAACTCTTTTGCTTTTGGAAAGAAACCAACAACCTCTTCACCAGCATACGCATTAAGTATCTGCGCAAAATTAGACATATCATAACCGCTCATGTAAGCCATAGACTCTCCTTTAGCTCGTGGTACACCAATCATTTCAAAATTAATCATGGTATAGGCATTTAACCCTTCATCTTTTAACCGTTTTGCCAAATGAGCAGAACCTTTAAGTCCCATTTCTTCTGCCGAATAAAGCGTGATTAAAATACTACGCTTGTTGGATTTTGACTTTGCGAAATAACGCGCAAATTCCATCGCTGCAATAGTACCCGAAGCATCATCATTTGCACCATTTGCAATACTGTCTCCTTCTACAGTTTTCCCTTTTCCTATATGGTCATAGTGACCACCAAGAATAACGTATTCGTCTTTTAATTTAGGATCATTACCCTCTATAACACCCACAATATTACACCCTGTTATCTCACCTAATTGAAAGGAATCTCTATAAGTTTCAAAATAAGGCTTAATATTATTGCTCTTGAAGTAATCTTCAATATATACAGCGGCTTTTTCTATGCCTTCACTTCCTGTAGCACGTCCTTGTAGCTCATCAGAGGCTAAATATTCCATACTTTTTTTTATGGAAGCTTCAGTGATTTTATTAGAAGAGCACGAATAGCATAGTACTATAACAACAATGAATAAAAATTTTTTCATATGACTTTGGTTAAAGTTTAAATATAAAAAATCCTGATTTGTAAATTATCAAATCAGGATTAGTTTATGATTATTGAAATCTATTTTGATTAGCAACAATATGCATTAAGCAAGCATTGTTACAGGATTCTCAATATAGCTTTTCAATGTTTGTAAAAATTGAGCACCTACAGCACCATCTACTGTTCTGTGGTCACAAGCTAACGTTAGCATCATTGTGTTACCAACAACTATCTGACCATCTTTAACCACAGGCTTTTGAACTATTGCACCAACAGATAAAATAGCTGAGTTAGGTTGGTTAATGATTGAAGTAAAACTTTCAATACCAAACATTCCAAGGTTAGACACTGTAAATGTACTACCTGTCATTTCATCTGGCTTAATCTTTTTGTTTCTTGCTTTACCAGCTAAATCACGTACTGCACCACCTATTTGAGTTAAGCTTAATGCATTGGTATGTTTTATTACAGGTACAACTAAACCTTCATCTACAGCCACTGCTACACCAACATGGATGTGTTTGTGATACTTAGTTACATCGTCTGCCCAAGTTGTATTAACTTGAGGATGCTTAACCAATGCCATAGCACAGGCCTTCACCACCATATCGTTGAAAGATACTTTTGTATCTGGTAATTCATTTATAGTCTTACGAGAAGCCATAGCGTTATCCATATCTACTTCAATGTTTAAGTAGAAATGAGGTGCACTAAACTTAGAGTTACCAAGAGATTTAGCAATAGCTTTTCTCATCGAGGAATTTTTAACCTCTTCTGTACTTTCTTCCCCTGCAATAGCAAAGTTAGTAACAGTTGCAGCAGCAGCAGACGTCTCAGCTTTTGGACTCGATTTATAATTCTCTATATCTCTTTTTACTATACGTCCATTTTCACCTGAACCGTTAACATCAGAAAGTTTAATACCTTTTTCCTCTGCCATTTTTTTAGCTAAAGGAGATACAAATATTCTTCCAGAATCTGAACTTGAAGATTTTACTTCCTCTTTCTTTTCTTCTGTCTTTTTAGTTTCTGCCTTAGGTGTTTCTTTTTTAGACTCAGATTTTGTTTCTTTCTTTTCTTCTTTTTTAGCCGTTGAACCACCTCCTGCAGTGAAATTCTTAGCCACACCAGAAACATCCGTTCCTTCAGGACCAATAATAGCTAGTAAAGCATCAACTTTTGCTGACTGACCTTCTTCTAAACCAATATGCAATAACGTTCCGGATTGAAAAGACTCAAACTCCATAGTAGCTTTATCAGTTTCAATCTCAGCAAGAATATCACCTTCTTCTACCTCATCACCAACTTTCTTTAACCAAGTTGCAACGGTTCCTTCTTCCATGGTGTCACTTAGGCGTGGCATAGTCACAACAGTTACACCATCAGGCAATTCTTCTGAGCTACTCTCTGTAGAATCATCTTCAGTTATTTCTTCTTCTTTATCTTCAGCCTTTTCTTCTGACTTAGTTTCTTCTTTTGAAGAACCTCCACCTAACAAGCCTGAAATATCTTCACCTTCATCACCAATAATAGCTAAAAGCTCGTCTACTTTAGTAGTTTCTCCTTCCTGAACACCAATATGTAATAATGTTCCTTCATGGAAAGACTCAAACTCCATTGTTGCTTTATCAGTTTCAATTTCTGCTAAAATATCACCTTCTTCTACTTTGTCGCCAACCTTCTTTAACCAAGTTGCAACAGTACCTTCCTCCATGGTGTCACTCAAACGAGGCATATTTATTACTTCTGCCATAGCTTATAATTTGTGTTGTATAAATGGGTAATCTTCTTGCTCATAAACTGAATCGTACATCACATTCTTTTCTGGGAATGGTGATTCTTCAGCAAATTTCTCACATTCAGAAACCAATTTTTTAACGCGTTTGTCTATATCTTTTATCTCTGCTTCTGTAGCATATTTTTTATCAAGAATAATATCTTTCACCTGAGTTATAGGATCTATCTTCTTGTATTCTTCAACCTCATCCTTTGTTCTGTAGTGCTGTGCATCAGACATTGAATGCCCTCTATATCGGTAAGTTTTAACCTCTAAGAATGTCGGACCACCACCTGTTCTTGCACGTTGAATAGCTTCATCAAAAGCTTCTGCTACTTTAATAGGGTTCATCCCATCTACAGGACCTGAAGGCATCTCGTAACCTAAACCTAATTTCCAGATGTCTGTATGATTTGCTGTACGCTCTACCGAAGTACCCATAGCATAACCATTGTTTTCACAAACGAATACTACAGGTAAGTTCCATAACATAGCTAAGTTAAAAGATTCGTGAAGCGAACCTTGTCTTGCTGCACCATCACCAAAACAACAAATTGTTACGGCATCACTTCCGTGATATTTATCTCCAAATGCAATACCTGCACCTAAAGGAATCTGACCACCAACGATACCATGACCTCCATAAAAACGGTGTTCTTTAGAGAAAATGTGCATAGAACCACCAAGACCTTGAGAAGTACCTGTTGCTTTTCCATACAATTCTGCCATAACTCGCTTTGGATCTACACCCATTCCGATTGGCTGAACGTGATTACGGTACGCTGTAATCATCTTATCTTTTGAAAGGTCCATAGCATGCAATGCTCCTGCTAATACAGCCTCTTGACCGTTGTATAGGTGAAGGAATCCTCTAACCTTTTGTTGAATATAAACTGCGGCAAGTTTGTCTTCAAACTTACGCCAGAATAACATATCCTCGTACCACTTAAGGTATACCTCTTTTGTTATTTTTTGCATTTTTTGATGAGTTCTTTAAAAATCGAATAACAAAAATAACATATTAGACAGTAACGAAAAAACTGTATATCGTAAAATTTGTTACGAAATCGTTATAGGAAACTTCTATCGAACCCTAAAGGCAATAAATTGGCAAGTGAGTTAGATTTTACAACCTTTCCTTTGACTCCCATGAAGAAGATTTCAATCGGTTGTTTTTGTTTTATTTCGTACTCAGAAATACTTTGTCTGCAAGCACCACATGGAGGGATTGGAGAATCAGTTATTTGATTTTGGGACGATGCCGTAATTGCCATTTTTATTATTTTGGAATTGGGATACTTTGCACCTGCATAATAAACCGCTGTACGCTCTGCACAAAGTCCGGATGGATAAGAAGCGTTTTCTTGATTACTCCCTATTACCACTTCACCATTATCTAACAATAAAGCTGCACCAACATTAAATTTTGAATAAGGCGCATAAGCATTTTCCCTTGCTTTTACAGCAGCTTTCATTAGACTTTGTACATCTTCAGTAAGCTCACTACAATCATCATAAACCTGTAATTGCGTAGAAATGTTGATTTCCTTCATATTTCAGTATCGCTTTTAGACAAAAAAACTATTGCTTTATTACAAAACAATAGTCTTTTATATCTTAATTTATAATTGCTTTCTAATATTCGTCATACTCACCATCTCCAAAATTAAAAGTCAATGAAAACCTCAGCGTATTCTCTAGAGGACTCTGTACTTTTGATGCAGAAAACAGGTATGATAAATCTACATTTATAGTAGTGTACTTAAAACCTGCTCCTAAAGCAAAAAACTTTCTAGCACCTTTATCTTCAGCTTCATTAAAATAGCCTAATCTAAAAGCAAAACTTTCTTGATATGTATATTCTGCACCTAATGCGTAAGTAAACTCTTTTAATTCTTCACTAAAACCTCCTGGTGCATCTCCAAAAGATTGAAAAACCCCATTAAGAAAACTCACATTATTATCCTGACCTTCAACTATTACGTTATTTTCAGAAGCTGCTAATTGTTCATCTGTCTGAAAATCGCCATCGTCTTCATCAAAAACTCCATCTTCATTAACATCTGTAAAAACTATTCTTTCTCCTAAAATTGGTGGAGTTGGGACTAAAAGCTTAGTTACTTCGGCAGTAACTCCTAATTTATTATATTCATCAAATATAAAATCAAACCCTGCTCCTAATCTCAAATTAGTTGGTTGAAAATTTTCAGCTCCACCATCATCATACTTAAACTTTGGGCCTAAGTTTTGTATAGCAAACCCTAATCTCCATCTACCATTAAAATCATTATAAGCTTCCTCTTCACTTTGATAGTACCCAGCTATATCCGCACCAAAAGAACTTGCAGGTTGCGCATTTGAATTAGGCAATTGACCAATTCTAAGATTAGATCTCATATATCTAACACCTACTGCCATAGCAAATTGATCCGCTAACCTTAAGGTATAAGCGACATCAAATGTAAATTCGTTAGGTTTTACAGGTGTATATACTATTTCCTCTCCTGGACCAGGGTTGGTTTGATCTGTTAAGTCTATTTGTCCTAAACTGAAATATTTAAAACTTGCTGAAACAGCACTATATTCGTTTAGCCTATTAAAATATGTTGCATAACTAATTGAAATATCGTTAACCAATTTACTTAAATAAGGGGTGTAACTTAAACTCACCCCTGATTTAGCCTCGGAAAAAGCATATTTTGCTGGATTATATTGTTGCGAATATCCGTCAACCGAAGTAGCTACACCCATATCACCCATTGAAGCTGATCTTGCATCTGGTGCAATAAGCATAAATGGTACACCAGTAGTGATTACTCTAGTATCATCTGAGTTAGGAATTATCTGAACTGTATTCTGAGCGTAGATTAAATTTAATGCTAAAAAAGCGATTATGGGTAGTCCGTATTTTTTCATTTTATTTTTTGATTTTTAGCACTAAAAAAGTAGCACTAAATCGTTAGCAAATATAAATCTTTATTATAGTATTACAAGTTTTTGGATTTTTTCAACTTGTTTATTTAAACGGTTAGATTTCACTTTTAGTTTATAAACATAAACACCTTTTCCAATTTTATCACCAAAATCATCCCTTCCATCCCAAACAATATTTCTAGAAAGCGAGGAAGAACCACCATTACAACACTCTTCAGAACCTGTTTGCCCATTTAACGTTCTAACTAACTTTCCTGATACAGTAAAAATTTGAACTGATACATCTAATGGATCAGGGCTGTTATGGTTGAACCAAAACTCAGTATAGTTTACGAATGGATTAGGGTAGTTTAAAACATTTGTTATCACCAATTCTTCATCTTTATCATAAACCGTAAATTGGATTTCTGCAGTAGATGAATTATTGTATACATCCCAAGCCTTCAAAGTTAAGGTGTGTAATCCTGGCTCTAAATCTCTGAAAGGATAGTTAACCGTACCATTTGTATAATCATCGATATTGGCTTGATAGTAATTATTTAGAACAATAGGGTTAGTTTCATCTCCATCTATTATAGCTGTAATATCATGCCCAATACCACTGGCTGTATTGATTCCGTTATCATCTTGTAGCTTTACCAATAAGCTTGGAGATTCATTTGTAATACCACCTGACACAAAATTTTCGTCATTCATATATAGATTGATCAAAGGCCCAATATTATCTTCAGGTGCATTTTCATTAATACCACCTATTTGAATATCAAAATTTGCCCCTGTTTGATCTACCAGAGGACTTGTAGTTTGCGCATAAAAACTGACTTTTCCGTTTCCAACAGGAATACCAATGTCTCTCGGCACTATAAAATCAAAATCAAATTGACCATTTGTAATTGTAGCTTGGCCTTTAAAAATGATTTCGCCTAAAGTTTCAAAATCCATTAAAATCAATCCATTATTATCTGTTACTCCATCATTACCTAAGGTTTGACGCTCTATTTCTTTGTCAAACACTGTAGCTGTTAGCGTACCATTATAATTAGATAGTAAATTTCCATTAACATCGGTTACCTCTCCTGACAGTTTAGTGTAACTAAGTGCCTTTAAGATATCTGTTGCCTGACTAATATCAACATCGTTAACTTTAGTTAACCTAACATTTGGTTGTGGCACTGCCAGTTTCATTGCTGGATCTCCAATGAAAAACACTAAACGTTTTTGAGTATTTCCTGCTATGCTGTTGCTGGCTTTTGTTAATCGTAAAGCTTCTGCTATAGAAGTATATTCATTAGAGTCAAAAGCAAAAAGATAATCATCTAACACTTCATTAAAAGAAACCCCAACATTAACAAAGATTTGTCTTGTAGTTGTTATTAAGCTTATAGCACCACCGTTTGTATTCCAAAAAGTAAATTCACCAGCAGTATCTCTACCAGGATCATCAAATTTTGTATACTCACAAGTTACCGTAACGAATAAGTTGTATTTACAAATATTGTTGACTTCTTGTGCATCAAACTTATCAAAAATACGTTCTTTGGCTAATCCGTCCTCTCCACCATGTCCAAAATAATTAACCATTAACGCACCTACTTCTATAGCGTCTTTAATAGCTTCATTAACCTTTGGGTATCTATCACCAGCTAAAGATGATTCTTGCTGAAAAGCATCCGTATGAATTCTTACAACATTAAAAAAAGGTCTTTCCTCTTCTATATTAGTCGCTATTTCTTCTGTTGTTTCTTGCAATACACGTTCCCAAGCTTCGTCTATATCATCGGAAATCATTACTATATTATTCCTCCAACTACCATAAGATTGCTCCTTATAATAAGCATCTATTTTATCTACCATTTCCGTTGCTCGTTGAATGTCTTCTGCTAAAATTCTTCCAACAGCAACATCCATCCTATCTGCAGTTGTCATAGCTCCTTCATTATCGTCTAACATGGCATAAAAGTCATCAGAGACAAAGGAATTGGTCAAACTAAAACTGGGTAAGGAATACCATGATGGGACTAAATTAGTGTTGTTTCTAATTCTATCTTTATAATCGTAAGAGCCTTCACCAAATAGACAAACATATTTTAGTCGTTCACTAGGATTACTTGCATTGTCATACACATACTTAATAAAGTTTCTAAGGGCTGCGATATCTTGACTTCCGGTACTAAATTCGTTGTAAACCGTTTGTAAGTCCACAACCTTTACATTTAAGTTGTATTGATTTCTATTTATTTGAGCTAACCTCTCTGCTTGTGACAAAAATTGATTTGGCGCAAATATTATATAGTCTATGTCCTCAAACTGACCTTGATTATTATTAAATATTGTTCCTTTTAAATTTTGATTTGCTACAGAAGAGCGAGCATCTCTTTGAGGTTCAAAAGTATTTGAATTTGAAAATGCTATATAAGTACGTTCTTCACCAGATTGCGCTTTGAAAACTATAGTACTTTCGTTATTAGAATTAGATAAACCTGTGACATTAAAACGATCTGTTATATCCCAAATTTCTCTCACATTTGAAGTATTAGACAAAGTATACTCTGCGATTCCGGGTGTTGTAACCACTTCATCATTCTTAAATACAAGCTGGCTTCCTTCATATATAAGATTTCTTATAGCTTCAATATTTATGTAATCCAAATAACCATCCGCAGAGGGGTTACCATTATTATTATAATTAAGGACTACCGAAATATCATCTGATGTTATATTTATGTCACCTGAGTAAGTAGAACCAGATGCCATAACTGATCCATCCACTATAGGGTTTAAACCTTGAGTTGAAACCGCACTACCATTAACGGTAATACTAAAACTTGAAGCTTGCTCAGAAACCGCACCAACACCTACTGAAAGATGAACGGGCTCTGTGGATACTAAATTAGGGAACTGAAAATTGTATTCTCTTTCATTTTCAATACTAAAATTATCACCATACCACCTACGTCCAAGTTTTGCTAGGTTATATTCATCTACTTCATAAAACTGATAATCTTGAAATGTATTTATTTGAATATCGGCTTCTGCTGTAATTGTTGGCATAGCTTCAATTCTTTTTCCATAACCTGACCCCACATTGACATAATAATAAGTGCGGTCTGTATACAAATTTAAATTTGTATCACTTTCTTGGCTGTAGGTCGTTGGCCCTTCACCATAAAACAAGATATAATCTCCATTATCAAAACTTCCATCTTCTTCACCTACAAATCTTACGGCATTTTCAACAACATCAAACGGGTAATTTTCAGCATTAGATAAAGGTAACATTCTACCTCCATTTCCGTAAATCTTAATGGTTCTTGGATCTACTGCATTTGTATTTATGCCTAGGCTATTTAAAAAACTTTTTGATAGTCTAAACACTCCTGATCTTTCTATATAAAAACGATACCACTGACCAGAACTAAGTACAGAATTAGTAATTGCATTTACACTATTTGAAGTAACAGCGTTTCTACTTGCCCTTGTATTATATTGTATAGAAAATGACGTTATTTTCTTATAAACACCATTCTCTTTTATAATAGGGCTTATTTGAAAGTAATAAGATCGATTACCACGAGCGTTTACATTATATATATTATAGGTAATTGAACTAGGAATAAGTTTTGGATCTAAATCTTTTAATTCGCTTTGGGCCATAGTTTGAAACGCTACATTAGATACTGTTACTGAGTTCTCATCTATAAAACCTCCATTATTTTCCCATTGCGCATAATAAGTTAATCCTCTTTCGTCATTGTAATTAAAATGTTCGGTATCAAAAGCAGGAACTATAAGTTTACCAAAATCTGTTTGTAACACTTTATCGTTTGTCCAATTAATACTAAACTGTTTTTGCTGTGCAAAGCAATTTAGAGTGAACAATAAAATAAATACAAGAAAATTTTTCTTCATTCAATTTAGATTAGTGAGCATAGAAATTAGCACATTTTGAGACATTTAATATGCTCTGTAAAATAACGTCTATACAAACACCTTATTATAAGATTGCAATTTTAATTTCAAAAGTACAACAATAATTTATTTAGACAGTCGTTCTTAAAGAGCAAAAAACAACGATAAATCGACCAAAAATCCGTTATCGTGTTCAAAAAAAAGGATGAAATGCACATTTTTTTGAATTTTGACCCAAAAAAAAGTTGTTAGTTTACCTTTAATTGTTATATTGCGCATCTAAAATTTAACGAGCTTACTTAAACGTATGGATATGAAAAATGTCTCAAACCTAAAATTTTTACTAGCAATAACGCTTTGCGCCTCGATTGTGAGTTGTAAGCGTTCTTCTAATTCTGGCAATGTAGATAGTGCTACTGGCTGGAAAATTAACGACAAAAAAGGTGGTTTTCAGTACAACACCCAGTTTAAAGAACAAGAAACTCCTCCAGGAACAGCGTTCATTGAAGGTGGAACTTTTACAATGGGTAAAGTACAAGATGATCCAATGCACGATTGGAATAACACACCTAACCAACAACATGTACAGTCTTTTTACATGGATGAGAATGAGGTAACGAATTTAAACTATACTCTTTATTTATATTATTTAAAGAATGTATATCCACCAGACGACCCAAACTACTCTTTAATTTATCAAGGTGCCCTGCCTGATACTCTAGTTTGGAGAAATCGTTTAGGCTATAATGAAATGATGACAGAAAACTACCTTCGTCATCCTGGTTATGCTAATTACCCTGTAGTTGGTGTAAGTTGGATACAAGCTGTAGAATATGCGAACTGGAGAACAGACCGTGTAGCTGAATTATCATTACAAGAAGCTGGGTACATCAAAAGAGATGCTCACCTTACTGATGTGAGTGCAGAAAGTACTTTTAGTACTGACACCTACATCAATGCGCCATCTGAAACTTATGGTGGAAACACTGAAGTATTAGAAGGTGGTAAACGTAGACAACAAACTGATGCAGACGGTAACCCGATTAACGTATACGCAAGTAGAGAAACAGGCTTAATTCCTGTAAAATATAGACTTCCTACTGAAGCTGAATGGGAATATGCTGCACTTGGTCTTAGTGAACTTAGAGAATACAACGTTTACAGAGGTCGTAAGAAATATCCTTGGGATGGTCAATACACAAGATCTGGAAAACGTGTTAACCGTGGAGATCAGTTAGCAAACTTTAAACAAGGTAAAGGTGATTACGGTGGAATCGCAGGATGGTCTGACGATGGTGCTGATATTACAGCTGAAGTTAAATCTTATGAGCCAAATGATTTTGGTTTATATGATATGGCTGGTAACGTTGCAGAATGGGTAGCTGATGTTTACAGACCTATTGTAGATGATGAGTTTAATGACTTTAACTACTATAGAGGTAACGTTTATACTAAAAATGCTATCAACGAAGATGGTTCTGTAAAGATTGTAACTGTTGATGAAATCGTATACGATACATTAAGTAATGGTAAAATCATCGCTAGAGATTTACCAGGTGAAATCGCAAAAGTTCCAATTGATGAAGAAGAAACTTACTTAAGAGATAACTTTAGCACAAGTGACAACAGAAACTTTAGAGATGGTGACAAGCGTTCTTCTCGTTACTATAGATCAAACTTTGATGATGAATCAAATAATACAGGAAAAATGTATAACTCACCTAAACATAGTGTTGAGGTAGATTCTACAGAAGGTAAACTTGTAAGAGAGTACGATAAATCTAACAATAGAACTTCTTTAATTAATGATGATGTAAGAGTTTATAAAGGAGGTTCTTGGAGAGATAGAGCTTACTGGATGGATCCAGCGCAACGTCGTTACTTCCCTCAAGATATGGCAACAGATTATATTGGCTTTAGATGTGCAGTATCTAGAGTTGGTTCTAAATCTCAAGCTGGAGGAAAGAAGCGTAACTAATATTCGTTAAATAAATTTTAAGAAAGTCCTGATAAAATTATCAGGACTTTTTTATTTTAGATATATGAAAATAGAAGAACTATATAAACAATTCAAAGCCTGTTCCTCAGTATCTACAGATACGAGAAAGCTTGTTAAAGACTGTATGTATTTTGCTCTCAAAGGCGATAATTTTGATGGCAATAAGTTTGTAGATAAAGCTTTTGAAGGCGGTGCAAAATATTGTGTTGTTGACAACGAAAATGCTGTGATAAATGAAAATTGCATTCTAGTTAACAATTCATTAATCTCGTTACAAGAATTGGCAAAATTCCACAGAAATGAAATTGGTATAAAGATTATTTCATTGACAGGTAGTAATGGCAAAACCACTACAAAGGAACTGATAAATGCTGTACTAGCTTCAGAATACAAGGTCAAAGCTACCGTTGGGAATTTAAACAACCACATTGGAGTTCCTTTAACTTTACTAAGCTTCAATGAAAGTTTAGATTTTGGTATTGTAGAAATGGGTGCTAATCACAAAAAAGAAATTGAATTTCTTTGCAACATAGCACAACCAGACTATGGACTAATTACAAACTTCGGTAAAGCTCATTTAGAAGGTTTTGGGAGTGAAGAAGGTATTATAGAAGGTAAATCTGAACTTTACAAATTTTTGAAGGCTAACAATAAAATAGCTTTTATCAATACTGATGACGACAAACAAACACAACAAATAAACGATTATCCAAAGATTATAACCTTTGGTACTAGATCTACTAACAATCATACCATTAAGTTTAAGGAAGCTAATCCTTATGTTGTATTAAGCTTTAATGATACACAAATTAATAGTCAACTCATAGGCGATTACAATTATGGTAATATTGCAGTAGCTGTAGCCATAGGACAATATTTTAAGGTCAGTTCTCAAAATATAAAACAAGCTATTGAAAGCTACAGACCTAACAATAACCGTTCTGAAATTATCGAAAAGGGTGATAACACTAAAATAATATTAGATGCTTATAATGCCAACCCAACAAGTATGCTCGCTGCATTAAAAAACTTCAAACAACTGCCTAATGGCAATAAATACTTATTTCTAGGAGACATGTTTGAACTTGGCGATTCGGCAAAGAAAGAACATCAAGCTATTGTAAACTTTATTGAAGAAAATTTCTCAAACAATGTGCATTTGGTTGGTAAAAACTTCTTTGAAACCAACACTAAAGATTCCATAAATAAGTTTTCAACTTTTGAAGAACTAAAACCCATATTACCTGCTCTAGATTTATCAAACTCCTATCTGCTGATTAAAGGCTCCAGAGGCATGGCTTTAGAACGTATTTTAGAATACATATAGAAATAAAAAATCCAAACAAAAATGTTTGGCTTTTCTTTTTTAAGTGGGTCATACTGGATTCGAACCAGTGACTTCTACCCTGTCAAGGTAACACTCTAAACCAACTGAGTTAATGACCCTTTATGAAACAAAAAAAGTTCACATTTCTGTGAACTTTTGTGGGCGCGAAGGGATTCGAACCCCTGACCCCTTGGGTGTAAACCAAGTGCTCTGAACCAACTGAGCTACGCGCCCTAAATATTAGGACTGCAAAGATAGACTAGTTTTTAATATCTCAAAATATTTTTTTGAAAAAAATTAAAAATATTTTTCACGCTTTATTTACCACCAACCTACCATAATATTATGTACCACAAAACAACCTGATTTACACAATTTTAATATATTAGTAATAGAAATAAATTCTATTGAACCACTACTACTCTTACATTGATAAACTTAACCTCACGCTTGAGGATTTAATCAATTTATCACCTTATAAACTCAAGTCAGTTACTGATGAGCTTATAAAAATCAACCCAAAAAATAGAACTACAATAATTGGCGGTTTAGAAGATTCCGTTTTAAGATCTTATCATATTACTGTAGAAAAAAATAAATGGCTTAAAGCTCTTCTACTTAATGATATTACTACACTAAAAAAACATACTGTAGAACTAAATTTAGAATATGTAGATTATATATATGGCTTTAAACTTTTCTTAGAACTTTATTTAGTACCTGTTTTAAAAAATGTAATCGATAATTTAATAGATGCGAATGAACTTAAATTACTAAATAGTATTCTAAATCAACCCGAGATTTTCTCAGACTTATGCAGAGAAAAGGTAAAGCATGTTTTAGAGAATAGATTAGATTATGCTATTTCTTTTCTTAATGATGGTGTAAAAGATAATCCGAATGACCATATTAAGTACATTAAGAATTATCATTTTTACAAAATCACTAACTTATTTACGCCAGATTTAGATGATAAAGTTGTTAAGCTTTATGATACTATTACGGACACCAAATCTAAATTTGATGTAAATTCTGAAAACCCATTATTAAAATTTATTTTACAATCTCAAGTCGCATTTAATAAAAGCCAAGTTGAAGATGTTGCGACAAAACTATTTATTGATAATAATGCTGAAGAAGCAAAAAAAGAAGCCTTCAAAGAACCTGTTAACTCTGAAGTAGAAAAATCAGAAATTGATGGATCAATCAAATTTAAAATTGCTGTTGGATCACTTACAATATTAACACTTTTGATTATAGGTATATTAAACCTCATTCCAAAAGACAATAAACCTATTAACGATAACACCGAAAACATTAAAAAGAAAAAAAACGTTTATGACAATCGTATTCAATTTTATTATTCTTTGAAATTACTGACTAATAAAAAAGCTAAAATTGATATCGCATCAAAGAAGTCTACAGAAATTAAACCGTTTCAAAATCCTTACCCAAAGACATTTCTCCGCATCAATAGTGATACTATATCTTCAAAAACTCATGATCTACTTATTACAAATAATTCAGGTTTAGATTTAATAGTATTCAAGTTGATTAAAGGCTTAGACCAAACAATTTATATTCCTAAAAAAACAGAAATCTATATTCAATTAAAATCTGCTGACTCGATACTTTTTGTTACTGGTAATAAATTTGTCAAATCTAAGTTTTCACATTTTAATGAAAAGATGTCCATTTCTGAAATTTATAAGGTAAAAAAATCAAAAGTAACTAGTCCTTCACAAATTATTATAAATCCGTCTGATGAAGAAACAACAAGTATAACCAAAGAGAATATTAAGACCTCTGAAAATATTGAGTTAAATACACTACGAATAGATAATCTTTACAGGGATTATTATTACAGAAAAAACAATTAAACTACTTCTGCCACAACAAAAGTACTTCCTCCCACATAAATAAAATCGTCTGAATTAGCATTAATTTTAGCCGATTTTAATGCCTCATTTACACTAACATAAGACTTGCCTACATAACCTTTAGCGTGAAAGTAATCCTTAAGTGTATTTTCGTCTAATCCACGTTGTACATTAGGTTTACAAAAATAATATGTCGCGCTTTTTGGCAGTAAGCTTATAATAGAATTTAAATCTTTATCATTTACAACACCAAAAACAATATGGAGCTGATTAAAACACTCCTTCTCAATCTGGCCAAAAATATAAGTTAGACCTTCTTTATTATGAGCTGTGTCGCATATAATCTTGGGAATAGTACTTAGAATCTGCCACCTTCCTTGTAAACCTGTATTCTTTACCACATTTGAAAGTCCATTTTTTAAATGTGCTTCAGTAATTCTAAAACCTGATTTTCGTAAAACTTCAACAGACTGCATTACTGTTTTTATGTTTTTTAACTGATACGTTCCTTTTAAATCACTTTCTAAAACGTCATGTATCAGTTGGTCTGCAAAATAGATTTCAGAATTATTCTCCTCAGCCTTATTTTTAAAAACATTTTCCGTTTCATGTTGTGTTTCTCCAATTACAACTGGAATACTCTGTTTGATAATGCCTGCTTTTTCAGAAGCAATTTCGGGTAAAGTAGTTCCTAAAAACTGGGTATGGTCAAATCCTATATTGGTAATTATAGATAATTCTGGTGTAATAATATTAGTAGAATCTAACCGACCACCTAATCCGACTTCGATAATAGCAATATCAACATGTTTTTTTGCAAAATAATCGAAAGCCATACCAACAGTCATTTCAAAAAAAGACAAATTATTAGACTCTAAAAACGCTTTATTTCGCTTTATGAAGCCTGTAACAAATTGTTTTGACACAACGTCACCATTGATTTTTATTCGCTCTCTAAAATCCTTTAAATGTGGTGACGTATAAAGCCCAACCTTGTAACCAGCTTCTTGAAGTATTGAAGCCATCATATGGCTTGTAGAACCTTTACCATTAGTCCCAGCAACATGAATGGATTTAAACTTTTGTTCTGGATGATTTAACTGTGCTGAAAGTTTTAATGTATTAGATAAATCTTTTTTGAAAGCAGATTTACCTTTATTTTGATACATAGGTAACTGTTGGAACATCCAACTCACAGTATCTTGATAGTTCATGGTTTACTGACCTACATCAAAATTAATACTCACAAAACCTACTTGAGTTGTAGGAGCATTAGAATCTGCTGGCCATTTATGAGATAGAGCGATTTTCTTCGCAGGTTCTAATAAACACGGTGCTGTATTGGTAGTACCTTTAATACCAGGTGTTGCCTTAACAACCTTACCTTGTTGATTAACTTCTATTCTAACAACTACCAGACCATATTCATTACAATCTTGTTTATAGATTTGGCGTGATGGACGACCACGACCACCTAGCCCATAACCTACTCCTCCTTTACCAGGTCCTGAACCTCCAAAATAACTTGGTGCATAAGGATTACCATCTAACTCTCCTTTATTACCTCCTTTATTATCTGGACCTTCGCCTCCATCATCTTTTCCATTAGCATTTTTCACTCCACCAATAAGATTATCTAGTTTTTGCTTTTTTTCCTCCTCTTCTCTACGCTTTTTCTCTTCGGCTTCTCTTTTTTCTTTAGCGATTCGTTCTGCTTCAGCTTTAGCTTTGGCTTCCGCCTCTGCTTTTGCTTTTGCCTCAGCTTCTTTTTGCTTTTTTATAGCAATTGCTTCTGCTTCATCTTGCGTCATTACATCCTCCGTTTTTGGAGTTGCTTCGGCTGGTGCTGCTGGAGTAACTTCTGTTTCTTCAGGTTGCGTTTCTTCTACAACCTCTTCTTGCACAGCTTTTCTTGGTTCGCTTAAAGGCTTATTACCACTGCCAACATCTGTAGTTCCAAAATTGACTGCAACTCCATATTCTTCCGGTGGATCTAAATAATTAGGACCTGCAACAAACAAAAGCAAAAGCAATATCACAACAACAAGTGCTGTAATTTTTGCAGAATTCTGTTCGTGTTTGGTTTCTAAGTATTTCACCTTAATATGATGGTTTTATTAAATCTGAAAATTTAATTATTGTGATTTAACTGCTAACGTAGATTTTATTCTATTTCTATTGGCTATATCCATAATATAAACAACATGTTTTAAATCTACATTTTCGTCTGAACGAATAGTAATCGTTGGAGTATCTGAATTGCCTACTTTCGCTAATATTTCAGCTTCCAATTGACTTTTAGACACCTGTTTCATTTCCACAAAGTATTGCAAATCTTTATTCACACTCACAGAAACGTTTTTTGTCTGTGTTGTTTTACTTGTAGAACTTGGCAATAATAAGTCTATCGCCTCAGCCGAAACCAATGTAGATGCAATCATAAAAAATATTAACAGCAAAAAAACAATATCTGTCATGGACGACATATTGAATTCTGGTGTTACTTTATTTCTTCCTCTGATATTCATATTAGATAGGCTCGTTTAAGTGATCTAGAAACTCTACAGAATTAGCTTCCATTTGATAAACCACCTTATTGGTTTTCACCACTAAATGGTTGTAAGCCACATAAGCAACAATACCTACAATTAATCCACCTACAGTAGTGGTCATTGCTGTGTAGAGTCCGTCTGCCAAAGTTTTTATATCTATCGATCCTCCAGAATTTGCGATTTCGAATATAGAAATTATCATACCAATAACCGTACCTAAAAATCCTATCATTGGTGCTGCACCAGATATAGTTGCCAAAACACTAACGTTTTTTTCTAGACCGTAAATTTCTAATCGACCTGCATTTTCTATTGCTGTGTTGATATCTTCTAAAGGTTTCCCGATTCTTGTAATTCCTTTACCAATAAGTCTTGATACTGGTGAATTTTGTTGTGCGCATAACATTTGAGCAGAATCAATTTTTCCATTACTAACATGGTCTTTTATTTGATTCATGAAGTTTGAATCTACTTTTGAAGCTGATTTAATGGTGAACAATCGTTCAAAATAAATGTATATAGCTACTATTAAAAGTAAAAACAGAATTAGTATAATAATCATACCAGCTGTACCACCAGTGGTGATAAGCTCAATAATAGAAAGCGTTTTCTCTACTTGTTCACCTTCAGGTAAAACCTCCGATCCATCTTGAATATTACTTAGTAATATCATATAATTAATTTTTTAAGTTTTAAGTTGTGTTAGTTATAACGCTAAGTTTTGTTCTAAATTATATTAGAATATAGTTCTAGTAAACATAAATGCAATTGCTCCTGCCAAAAATCCTACTAAAGCTAACCAAGATATCTTTTTTAAGTACCAAAAGAAATCTATTTTTTCCATACCCATAGCTACAACACCTGCTGCCGAACCAATGATTAGCATACTTCCTCCTGTACCTGCAGAATAAGCAATAAAGTGCCACAACTCGTTATCTAAAGGCTCAGAGAACATTCCTAAACTAGCCGCTACTAATGGAACGTTATCAATTACTGCAGAACCAACACCTAATAATAACACTACAAGGTCTGAAACACCTTCACCATGAAGCTCAGTGCCTAACATTGGCATTGATGTTTGTAGAGAATCTGCAAAACCAAATAAAATACCTAAAGACTCTAATGCAGCTACAGCCATTAAAATACCTAAGAAAAATAATATACTTGGTAATTCAATTTTTGACAATGAATGATGTACTGGACTATGGCTTGCATGGGCTTCGTGCTCTCCTGAATTAGCTTCTGAAATAGCGAATTTAGAATTACTATACACTTCAGCAAATATTGCTACTACACCAAGAGATAACATCATACCAACATAAGGAGGTAAATGCGTAATTACTTTAAAAATTGGTACAAACACAATAGCGCCTAAACCTAAGAATAACATAGTTGAGCTAAACTTACTTTTAGCTTTACCATCGTCTTCTTGAAGTTCCACTTCACCTTTAAAAACAGGTAACATAGAAGCTATGAACGTTGGTACTGCCATACATAAAACAGATGGTAAAAATAAATAACCAAATAAATGTCCTGTAGACACCTTATTTCCAATCCAAAGCATTGTAGTTGTAACATCACCAATTGGCGACCATGCACCACCTGCGTTTGCCGCAATAATGATTAAACCTGCATACCAAATTCTTACGCTTCTGTCTTTTACAATTTTTTGAAGTATAGATATCAATACAATAGTAGCTGTAAGGTTATCGATAATAGCTGATAATACAAATGCTAATATTGAGAACATCCACAACAGTTTTTTTCTACTGTTGAAATTTACTGCTGACTTTATCGTAGAAAAGCCATCGAAGTAATCAATGATTTCAACAATCGTCATAGCTCCTAATAAGAATACTAATATTTCAGCTGTTTTTCCTAAATGGTGCAGTAAGGTTTCCTCCATAAGGTGCATTTTCTCTTCATGCTCCATCAAACCAAAATTTTCTAATAAATTGTGAGTTGAAGAATCGAACCAATTAGAAAAATCATCTATTCCTAAAGAAATCAATGCCCAGCTTATCGCCATCATAACAAGTGCTGGGATTAACTTGTCAATTTTAATATTATGCTCTAATGTTATAGCTAAGTAGCCAAAAACAAAAACGAGAATTATTACGGTTTCCATATTAAGGGATGTTTTATATTAGTTGTCGTAGTGCTATTTCAAAAGCTGTTTCGCTTACACCTTTTTTAGTTGAATTATTTTCTTGAACTTCTAATAGTGCTTTTTTTATGACTTCAGAAGTATCATTAAAAATAGCCTCATCTGTCATCTGGACTTTTCGCTCCATAAAATACGCAAAAACTCTTGCCATTCCACAATTAGAAATAAAGTCTGGAATTAAACTTACCTTTTGGTCGGTGTGTTCCATTATTGGTCCGAAGAATATTTCTTTATCAGCAAAAGGCACATTAGCTCCACAAGTAATAACCTCTAAACCTGTTTCAATCATTTGATCAATCTGATCTTTGGTTACCAATCTAGAAGCTGCACAAGGAGCAAAAACTTCAGTTTGTAAAGACCAAATACGCTTATTAATTTCTTCAAAAGGAATTAAATTATCGGCTACTAAAGTATTTCCTGTTTTATTCAAATAGAGATCTGTAATTTCTTTGAAAGAAAAACCTTCTTCATTAATCAAACCTCCAACGATATCTATAATTCCTACTACTTTTGCTCCCATTTGAGCAAAATAAAATGCTGCAGCAGCACCAACGTTACCAAAACCTTGTACAACAACACGCTTACCATAGATAGAGTCTTCGTTGATGTCATAAAAGTGTTTTGCTGCAATTGCAACACCATAACCCGTAATCATATCTGCTACAGTATACTTTTTAGTAACATCTGGTGAATACGTTGGGTTTTCCAAAACTTTGATAACACCATGTCTCAACTGACCAATTCTATTGATTTTATCGGCTTGTGTTGGTTTAAAATGTCCTTCAAAAACACCTTCTTGAGGATGCCAAACACCACTTTCTTCCGTGATTGGGATTACCTCATGAATTTCATCTACATTTAGATCACCTCCTGTTCCATAATAGCTTTTCAGCAAAGGAGAAACAGCAGCATACCAACGCTCTAAAACTCCTTTTTTTCTTGGATCTTGTGGATCAAAGTTTATTCCAGATTTTGCTCCTCCAATTGCAGGACCAGACACTGTAAATTTAACTTCCATGGTTTTGGCTAATGACAAAACCTCGTTCATATCTAACCCTTTACGCATTCTGGTACCGCCACCTGCAGCACCTCCTCTAAGGGAATTTATAACGGTCCAACCTTCAGCTTCAGTTTCTGGGTCATTCCAATGAAAGACTATTTCTGGGGATTTATCTTCGTACTTGTGAAGTAACTCTTTTATCAATTTTAGTTAATTTTTAGTTGAAACAAATATAAAAAACAAAAAAGCCTAAAAAGTGAATTAATTATTAATTTTCGGAATTAATATTTTACCTGAAGAATGATTTTGACTTGCTCCTGTAACACTTTTTAAGCAATTAATTTCATTTCGATCTTTTAGAACTCCTAGGAGCCCAAAGACCAACGCTTCTTTGTATTCTATAATTTCTTTGCTCGGGATTACAATTTCAGTTTTAGAAAGTTCTTGTATTCTATTAATTAGAAAATCATTATAAGCTCCACCACCTGTAACCAAAACACTTTTATTAGATATGTTTAAAACTTTTGAAATTTGAATGGCAATATGTTCAACAAATGTTGCTAGAATATCTTTTAGCTCTAGCTGATATGCATCTATTAAAGGAAAAATGTTTTTGTTTACCCATTCTAATCCTAAAGATTTAGGAGGTTTGTTTTTATAAAACTCAATTTTGTTCAGTTTATTCAATAGTTCTTCATTGATGCTACCTTCTTTTGCTAATTGTCCTTTATCATCATATTCCAAATGTATTTGGGCAACATAATGATTTAGCACAATATTTACAGGACAGATATCAAAAGCAATTCTTTCATCACCCTCTTCATAAGATATGTTTGCAAAACCACCAAGGTTTAAACAAAAATCATAGTTATGAAAAAGTAAGCGATCTCCTATTGGAACTAACGGAGCTCCTTGCCCACCAAATTCCACATCTTGAACTCTAAAATCACAAATTACTTTTTGCTTCAAAATATCTGCTATGATTTGACGGTTACCAATTTGGTATGTCAAACCTCGTTCTGGTTGATGTAAAGCTGTATGACCATGAGAAGCAATAAAATCTATATCTTCAATTTTATCACTATCAATAAAAATCTGGATTTGCTCTGCTAAAAAAGTGGAATAATCTTCATCTAAATCTTGAAGTGATTTCATTGATTCTCCAGTTAGATGACTCAACATTTTCTTCCAACGTTCACTATAAGGAAAAGTAATGGCTTCTTTTATTTCAAACTTCCAATACTCATCAAAATCAAAGGTTGCGAATATGATGTCTATGCCATCTAATGATGTTCCCGACATTACTCCGATGACTTTATATTTTGATTTTAACATATTAGTAAAAATAATACTACTTATTGAAAATACCGCAATAAAAAATTATCTTTGCAAGAAATTTTTATCAAATCAATAATTAAGATATTACATGGATTTTAATCTTACAGAAGAACATTTGATGATTCGCGACGCTGCTCGTGATTTTGCAAGAACAGAATTATTACCTGGTGTTATAGAACGTGACGAAAAACAACAATTCCCACAAGAATTAGTGAGAAAAATGGGCGAACTTGGTTTTATGGGAATCATGGTAGATCCAAAATACGGTGGTAGTGGTATGGATGCCATTTCTTACGTATTAATTATGGAAGAATTATCTAAAATAGATGCTTCTGCTTCTGTAATGGTTTCTGTAAACAACTCTTTAGTTTGTTACGGTCTTGAAGCTTATGGAAGCGAAGAACAAAAGCAAAAATACCTAACTAAACTTGCAACTGGTGAACAAATTGGTGCGTTTTGTTTAAGTGAACCTGAAGCAGGTAGTGATGCAACTTCGCAAAAAACTACTGCTATAGACAAAGGTGATCACTATGTTTTAAACGGAACAAAAAATTGGATTACTAATGGTGGTCGTGCTGATGTTTACTTAGTAATTGCACAAACTGACAGAGAAAAAGGACATAGAGGAATCAATGCTTTTATAGTTGAAAAAGGCATGGAAGGTTTTGATGTTGGTCCAAAAGAAGATAAATTAGGAATTAGAGGAAGTGATACACATACACTTCAATTTAACGATGTTAAAGTACCAAAAGAAAACAGAATAGGTGAAGACGGATTTGGTTTTAAATTCGCAATGAAAACACTTTCTGGTGGACGTATTGGTATTGCTGCACAAGCTTTAGGTATTGCTTCTGGTGCTTACGAGCTAGCCTTAAAATATAGTAAAGAACGTAAAGCTTTTGGTACTGAAATATGTAACCATCAAGCTATTGCTTTTAAACTTGCAGACATGTATACAGAAATTGAAGCTGCACGTATGTTAGTTATGAAAGCTGCTTGGGACAAAGACCAAGGTAACAATTACGATATGTCTAGCGCTATGGCAAAATTATACGCTAGTAAAGTTGCAATGGAACAAACGGTTGAAGCTGTACAAATACACGGTGGAAATGGTTTTGTTAAAGAATATCACGTAGAGCGTTTAATGCGTGATGCAAAAATCACTCAGATTTATGAAGGTACTTCTGAAATCCAAAAGATTGTAATTTCTAGAGGTGTTATTAAAGGATAACATTTTCAATAATATAAAACTGAAAAGGCTTCGCATGTAATGTTGAAGCCTTTTTTATGAATTTAATTCTTCTAAAACCAATCTGATTTCACCATAACTATATTTATCATCTAGTTGATGCTTTAAATCTGAAAGTGTATCAAATGTATGTTTTGGGATCAATTCTTTTAACTCTTGATAATGCGCTTTTGGCATTAAATCGTAAATTTTAATTTCACCAGACTTAATGAATTTAGCTAAATGACCAAAAATTGTATTTTCATTTAATTCTCTAATGTGAGCAATTTCTTCTATGGTTTTACCATCTTTAAAAAGCGCTAAAGATTCTTTTTGTGTGTCGCCTTTTTTACGTTTAGGTTTTTTTTCTTCTACAAATTCAAATTGATTTGCATCTGAAGTATCAATATCATTCTCTTCACAATACTCTCTAATTACTAATAGAATATCGTTTCCATACTTTTCAACTCGCACTTTACCAAAACCATTGACTTGTAATAATTCTTTTTTAGTCTTTGGTAAGGTTTCGCACATCTCGTAAAGTGCTTTTTGGGTGAATATTTGATAATGAATTAAATCATGTTCTTGAGCAAGTGTATTTCTTAACTCTCTTAATAATTCAAATAACTCGATATTTGTTGTACCATCAACGACTGTTTTTCTTAGCTTTTTTGGTTTGTCTTTAGTTAAAAAGACCGATTTAGCTCTTAATCCTAAAAACTTATTGACTTCAAAACCTTCTTTCAACTCAGAAAAATAGAGTTTTTTAATCGCTATAAATTCTTCAATCGCATCTAATTGTTTACTAATATCTTTATTTAAAGCTTTGTTATCTGTGCTAAAACTAAAGTGTTGATATGCATCAATAATCTTATTTTTAGTTTCTTCAGTAAAATAAGTAATAGCTTTTTTAAAACGCTCTTGTATAACTTGATCATTTTCTGGCAACTTAACTTTAGCTAATTCTTTTAGTTGAATTTTAAATGAATTGGCTACTTTCAGTAAGTTTGTAGCACAATCCTTTATATTGATTAAAGGTTGCTCTAAATTGCCTTCAATACTTCCTCTGTTTTTATAATAAATATCTAAAACTCTATTTACAGGATATATAAATTGAAAAAAATCAAAAACTTCTGAAATTAATTGAAGCTGAAATATAGATTTTGATTGCTCTAATTCGACAACATCTGGTTGGTTTTCTTCAGCTTGTTTAGTAAAGTTTAAAACATTGGTATCACTTATAATATGTCTTGAATCAATTTTACTTTTCAAAACTAATCCTTCTAAAGATTTACATCTACTCAAAGCAACATAGGTTTGTCCATGAGCAAAAGCACCTTCTGCATCAATAACAGCTTTTTCAAAGGTTAAACCTTGACTTTTATGAATTGTAATTGACCAAGCTAAGCGTAAAGGCATCTGCGTGTAGCTGCCAATTTTGTCTTCGGTAATAGCGTCTGTTTCTTTATCTACTTTGTAAGTTATGTTTTCCCAGGTTTCAGGTTTAGTTATGATTGTAAAATCATCATCTGGACATTTTACAACAACTTCGTCTCTATCCAAATGAATTACTTTTCCTATTTTCCCATTGAAAAAGCGTTTTTCTGGAGAGCTATCGTTTTTAATAAACATGACTTGCGCACCTACTTTCAACACTAATTTATCCTCATTAGGATAGGAAAACTCAGGGAATTTACCTTCAACTTTAGCTGAATAACTTACTGTTTTGCTTGAAAGTTTATCTAATTCTGATTTATTGACTTGATCAGCTTTATTATTATGAGTGGTTAAAAATATATAGCCTTCATTTTCTGAAGGTGAAAAATTAGAATCAAAACGCTTATTAAGTTCTTCTATTGATTGCTGAGATAGATTATTAGATCTAATTTCATTTAGAATATTAATAAACTTAGGATTATCTTGTCTGTATATGTGCTTTAATTCAACCATTATAGGGTTACAATATTGATACGCATGGCTACTAAAAAAATAAGCATTATTGTAAAATGGTTTGAGAAGTTCCCATTCATTATCTCTTACAACAGGTGACAACTGTTGTAAATCGCCTATCATAAGAACTTGAACACCACCAAAAACTTGATTTCTATCTTTATATCGTCTAAGCGTTTTATCAATAGCATCTAATAAATCAGCTCTAACCATACTAATTTCATCAATCACTAATAGGTCTAACGATTTAATAATATTAATTTTTGTTTTACTGAACTTATTTTTAAATCCATTACTAGCAGAAAGTGTATCATCAGGAAGTATAGGTCCAAATGGTAACTGAAAGAATGAATGAATAGTAACGCCTTTAGCATTAATTGCTGCTACACCCGTAGGAGCAACAATAACCATTCTTTTAAGTGAATTTAATTTTAATCTATGAAGAAACGTTGTTTTTCCTGTTCCAGCTTTACCTGTTAAGAAAATATTTCGCTGGCTTTTGTTTACAAAATCCCAAGCTAACCGTAACTCTTTATTATTATCCATTAATGGTAAAAATAACTATTTAATAGAAAAGAGTAGTTAAAAAAGGAATTGGTTAATAACACTCTGGCTAAAAAGCAAAAAACCCTTACTAATAAATAGTAAGGGTTTTCAAAAAAGGCGGCGACCTACTCTTCCACAGTAAGCAGTACCATCGGCGCTAACGGGCTTAACT
>NZ_JARYTG010000011.1:0-11675 GCF_029911945.1 Winogradskyella sp. SYSU M77433
ATGATTTTGATTGTTGTTCCATATGTTGACTAATTTTAAATGATTTTTTAGTCAACCTATTTCAGGACGATGCCTTTTTTTAATGTGTGGTAACGGTCTCGGCTATGAGTAGTTGCGTGGTTTAGTGGTTAACTTTGCAAGTATACACCAAACTGAAAATCCGCGAGGATTTTCAGAAGTAGGCGAGAACAAGCAATTACTTATAGCCATTGTTGGGTGTAGTTTTTATTATTCGGTTATTCTATTTTTTAAATCCATTCGCTCGTGTAAAATTCTTGTTATTTCGATTGGATTTAATTCTAATTTCCGATAAAATATTACGTGTCGATTTGCTTTTAGTCCGAAAAGGTCAGATTTAATTCCTTCGTAATTCTTTCCAAGTTCTGGATTGTCAGCAATGTCTTGGCAAATATCCAAAAGCATATCGTAATATCTGTCAGCTTGATTTTCAGACCAATTCTCGAGTGTATATTCCCAAATTCCATTTAAGTCAGCTACAGCCTTATTGGTCAATTCGTATTTAGCCATTCCTTCTGTGTTTGGCTTTTAATTCTTCAAGATTTTTTTTGGGGTCGAAATCGTGAGCAATTCCGCTATCAATTCCTTCTTGAATAGCATTCCTTAACGCAATAACTTTACTTTCTTCATTTTCTAAAAGTCGAAGTCCAGCTCTGATTACTTCGCTTACGTTTTTGTAACGTCCAGCAGAAACTTGAGTTTGTACAAACTGGTCAAAATAATTTCCGAGCGATATTGATGTGTTTTTCATTTTTTTTAAATTTATTCAAATATACCAAATTTTGGTAAAATATTCAAATTTCCAGATTTTCGCTCAAATTACACCCAACGGTCAGTATATGAAAAGTAGGCGATTTCGAAGTACTTACTTTCAGTTAAAGACAAAGTTTGATACGAGCCAAAACCCTTGATTTCAATACTATTTCGCCTATTTTTTATATACATTGTTACCTGCTGGCTTTATTCCTTTATTTGTTTTAATCTGTCAATTGCGTTTTGGTTTTCAGGATTTAATTCCAACGACTTTTCGTAATTAGAAATAGCATTTTTAAAATCCTTATTGTGTAAATAAGCCTCAGCTAAACTATCATATAAATTTGCTGATTTCGGATATATATGTAATGCTAATAAAAAGACATTATATCCTTGTCCTTTCTTCTCAGGATTAAACGATAATCGCAGACCTAAAGTGTTTAACATACCTTCTTTAAGTTCAAGATTTGGATAATCGGAAATGGTTTTTGTATATAGTGTGATTAAATCTTCATAATCCTGTTTGAAAGCTAAATCATTGAAATCTCTATATGTAAAGTCTTTTTCTATAGCTTTTTTTGATTCTTTGGAAATCAAACTATTGGAAAATCCGTTTGCAACAGGTTTATTTTCAATGAAATCAATCGACTTTTTCTCACTTTTTAATGTTGCATTTAAGAAGTGTAAAGTATGTTGACAAAGCAAATTGTAGGATGCCATTATTTTAACATCACTTTTATCTTGCCTTTTGTCTCTGTTAGCGAATAAGACACCGAAAGAACTAAAATAAGAATGCGTTAGGTCGTGAAATCTATATCTGTGAATGTTGCTATATTCCAAAGAGTCGTATAATTGAAATTTGTAATTCAACTCTTCAGGGATTTTCTCCGTGGTTAGAACTTCCTTCGGAATCTCTTTTTGAGCGAAATGGATATAAGGAATGGAAAACTTATCTAAATTGAAATAGGGGGATTTTTCCAAAACAGGATAATTGTATCTTTCGGTTCCATCCAAACTAATAATTGCTTTTATAGTCTTGTTTTTCATAACAGTTATAGCGTTTGATAATCCACCAAAACTAAATCCCATTAATGCTACTTTTTTTGAATCAATATTTTCGTAGCTGACAATTTCTTTTAGAATAAACTCAACATCTCTTGATTGCGTTTCCATATCTTTTGTAGTTCCTCCTTCTAACCAACGTGTCTCCGTTCCTCTTGAAGGACTGGATATCACTACGAAACCATTACTGGCTAAATACTCGAATAATGCAAAGTTTTCAATTGACGAGGCTTGATAGCTTGGTGCATAAACTACTACTGGAAATTTTCCTTCTAAAATTGCTGGATTAGAAAAAGCATTTGTCTTTTCAGAAAGATGAGCTTTATTTTCTGGCGTGTTCCATAAATACGGAAACCAATCCAACAGAAAGTAATTCGGTAAATTTTTCCATTCTTCTTCTTCTTTTAAAATCTCTAAATAGTTTAAGACTGTTAATTGCTTAGAATCATTATCATCTCCTTTCGTAGGATACCAAATACTTATTGGGATTGGTCTTTCAATGAGTTGGTTGTTAAATTCATTATGGATTCTATACGTTCTCGTGCTATCATTGACTGTATAATGCTTAAAACCTACTTTATATTTTCCGGCTTTAAGACCGATTTCTTTTAATGACGTCTGTCCGTAAGATATTGTTGATATTAATAAACCTGTAATGAATAATATTAATCGCATTGTTTTTGAATTAGTGTCCATATTAAAGATGTCCTGTTTTGATGATTGTTGCAGGTCTTTCTTCAGCTTGCAGGTAACGGTCTCGGCTATGCGTAGTGCGGGATTTCAAGGCACTTCACTTTCCGTTTAGCTGTTAGTTTATTTAATGTAATTACTTTTATATTATCACTTTAGCCCGCATTACGTATAGCCATTGTTGTGCGGTCGTACTTCTTTTTCGGTCGTCTGTCAGCGTTGGCAAAGACATACTCTTTTGCAATTTTTGGTTGCAGCGTTGGCTGGTGCGAATTGCAAATGTGTATGGCTTTTAGCGTTGGCTTAGATTCCGTTTAATCCTTGCCAATGCAGTTTGTCGTTTTGTTCAATATGTTTCATAAGTTCGCTAATAGCATCTTCAATTTGAAATATTTTGTCATCGTGTTGTTGTATCTTTTCAAGTTGATTTTGATGAGAAAACCAATGCAATAATTTAGTATTGTGGTAAGTGTCATCTTCAACAGAAAAAACTTCTTTTATTCTTGATTCTAAAGAATTTGAAGTTGGAAATTTCATTGACGTATATAGTTCCAAAAATCTTCTCATAGTGTTGGGAAGCAAAATAGTGTATTTGAAATCTTCTTTATTTTCAAGACTGTGATATTCTTTTAAAACGCTAAAAAGAGAAGCGTATTCGGAATTATGTTTTTTGAAATTTTCGGGTAAATCAGTTATAGTAGAAGCGTTGTTGTCTTGTCTCTTAATCATATAAAAATCTACTTCCGTTTTCTTCTGATTTTTGAATAGTTCAGTACTATCCATCATCATTGAAAAGAAATCAAAATTATGTGTAGAGATGAATAATTGAAGAAAATCATCGTCCTTTTTCTTGAAGAAATTTTGTAGTAAAGACCTAACTTGAAAGATATGATTGCTATCCAAACTTGAAATTGGGTCATCAATGAAAATTATTGTATTTGGTAGTTTTGGCGGGTTGTCATTACGAAGTGCTTTTAATTCAGTCAAAAAATAGGCAAAGGCAATTGCCGATTTTTCGCCTTCGCTTAAATTATTGGCTGGAAAACCGCTTCTTTCAAGAGTAAATTTGTCGTTACGAATTTCAATTTTTATGTCATTCCTATGCAAAAGGACTTTAAGCGTTGTATTGAGTTCTTCTTGCCCTTTCACATTGCTTTTGAGTTCTGTTTCAAAGTTTATTTTGTCCGTTGTACTGCTTTGAATTCGGGAATTTAGGTTTTCAATGATTGAAGAAGCCTTATCCTTATCTTCTTCTTTTTCAAGATAGTTTTCGTTTTTCAAATATTCAGCAACATAATGATTTAAAATCTTATCTAATGCCTTTTTTTTATTCTCGTCAAATTCAGATATCCAATCATTATGAGCTTTTACCGATTTATTGATTTCGTCAAAGTCGTTTTCTAAACTTATTGATTCTATTTCAGTTGCATTGATATTATTGAAATAATCCGATTCTTTACGCTTTAAGTCTTTTTCTAAAGTTGTTAATTGAGATTTGTATTTTTTTACCGACTCTTTGAAGTCTTTAATTGCTTTTTGATAGTCATTTTGGAAACTACTCCCAAGATTTTTCTTGTCCGGAAAGGTTATATCATCAATAGTGTTGCGTTCAGTTGTAATAGCATCTTTGGTGTCTTTAATTGCTTTTTGTATCTCTTGAAGTTTCTTAGAATAGTATGAGTTTAAGTTGTTGATTCTATCATCGGGCAATTCTTTGGTACAAAATTTACATTTCCTTTCATTTTCGTGAATTCTGATTCCTGTTTGCACCCAATCGAATAATGCTTTGTCATCATCTAATTCAGGAAATGAGATTGATTTTGGTGCCGTATCTTCTAATATAGATTTAACGTTGGTTTTAAGAGTATCAAGGTTTTCATTAAAGTTATAATCGTCTTTTTGAGTTTCAAAAGTGTTTTCCGCTACTGCTTCTTCTTTTGTTTTATCCTTGATCTTTTCAGACAAAATGTGTTTATTCAAATCATCTTTAATAGCGTTGGTTATTTGCTCTATTACACCTTTGTTTAGTTCGTTTTGGTCGAGTTTATTGTTAAGGTAGTTTTTTCTAATGTCTTTTGCCTTTGCAGAAAACCGCCCACCTGATTTGGTATAGTTATTAAATTTATCTATTCTTATTTGATAACGATTATCTCTAATATTTTCTAATTGTGTTATCTGCTTATCTAATTGTTTTATTTTCTTGGCCAACTCGCCCGATGGGTCACCAAGGTAAAATGAAATAGGCTTAAAATCTGAATTTGGGATGTCCCAAGTAAAAATTCGTTTGATATATTGTGCATTAAAAACTTTCACCTCAAAATCAAAGTTTTCAATATAATCTTGATTATGACTTGTATTAGTATCTTCTTTTGTTGTTATAATTTCAAATTCAGCTTCTTGAAAGTGTCTGTTTTTATCTTTGAACTCTAAGTTTTGGAAAAGTTTGGAAAGAGTCGTCTTTCCCGAATAATTCAATCCGTAGATTAGATTTTTTCTTTTAAACGTGGTTAAGTCATTCCAAGCAAAGTCTTGAAAAATACCGAAGCTTTTTAGTTTGCTGATTTTCGTAATCATCTGTTATTTGAATAACTCATTAAACGGCTTCCAATTTTCTGTCAATTTCCCTGGCGTGTAATCATATTCAAATTTCACGCTGTATTCTGCTCTTGGTTCTTCAACTCCGTTAACTGTTGGTTCTAACAAATACTTTTCGTTATTGAAATAATACCATTGGTTATTCTCCAACACTACAAGTCCGCCAACATAATTGCCACCTTCTGCATTTAGCTCTTTCAGTTTGTTCGCAAGTCCTTCAGCTCGTCCTTCTGGGTTTTGTGCTGTCTGTCCGCTTTTTGTGTCAAATATTCCAATTCTTCCGTCCTTAAATTTCAAAATCCAATCAGGGTAGAAGAGCGCTTCTTCTTTTTTCGCTGTGTTGTAGTATTTCAAGCAATAAAATTCTTTTCCTGAATCTCCATTTTTAAACCACCAACCCAATTTGTCTTTTTTCTGTTCGAGGTAGTTCAAAAACTTTAGTTCGTTATCACGCCCTTTGTATTCTTTTTTCAAGTAGAAAGGTTGGATTGCACTTAATTCAGAAGTACCTTCTTGTGTTGTTAGTTCTGCATAATCTTCTGTAAAGGTGTATTCTTCTTTGATTTCAAAAAGTGGCGCTTCTCTTTTTTCTATATCTTTTTTACGCTTTTCAAGATATTCCTTTTTAACAGGATAATATTCTTTCAAAGTTTTGGTCAATGCTTGTCTGAAAATACTTGACTGTTCTTTGTTTAAGTCGTTTATTAAAATGCGGTAATACAAATTGCTGTCTTGGTCAAATATGCTTTTAAACCAAACTCTAAATGCTGATTTTAAAGGCGACCAAGAACGAGAAACGTTTGAAACTTTTGCTTCTGTTTCTGTTTGTTCTGAAAGAAGTTGAAAGCAATACCAATTAAATAATTTCTCAACATCATTTCTTGAAATTTCGTAATCTTCTTCGTGTCCTTTTTTGGCAAAGTCTAAATTGATTTTGTCATAATCTGTAAACTCCGCATCAACAATTAATTTGTTTGTTAAAGTTGGGTTTATGTTTATGCCTTTTGCTTGAATTTTTTCTCGCATTATGGCTGGGTGGTCTTGCTCTTCAAAACCAAAATAATTGTCAAATGATTTTAAGAAACCCATTTGAAATTTTACTGCGTGACCTAAATCGCCATAATCTACACGAGAAACAAAGTCTGAATATAAACCTTCAATATTTTCTAAATCTTCCTTGCGTTTTGAAGTATAGATAAATGGTTTGTTTTT
The DNA here is from genome assembly GCF_029911945.1 of Winogradskyella sp. SYSU M77433. Taxonomy (NCBI): domain Bacteria; kingdom Pseudomonadati; phylum Bacteroidota; class Flavobacteriia; order Flavobacteriales; family Flavobacteriaceae; genus Winogradskyella; species Winogradskyella sp. SYSU M77433. The sequence goes on from NZ_JARYTG010000011.1 coordinate 6,331, forward strand.
AGTTCCTTGGTCTGGGATTTCTACATCATTACGCTTGTAGTTGGTGTATAAATATCCTGTTCTTAAATTCGGATTGTTTTTGTAATCGTCTTTACGATTTGGTTCTGCCATTCGTAATATTCTACCAATTGTTTGAACATAAAAGGAAGCAGAATTAATCTCTCTGAACATCACCAAAATATGTGCTCTCGGACAATCCCATCCTGTTCCTGCGGCTTGTTTGAAAAGCATAAAATCCACATCACTTTCATTATGCGTAATGAAGTCCATATTTTTTTGCTTGCCGTCAAACCATAAAGCAACATTTCGGTCTATGTTGATTTTCTTTTTTTGAAGGTAATCTAAAACTATTTCCTCTTTGGTTTTTTGTCCTGCTTCTTTCAAACGACTATCGTCATTTGGCAATTGGATTAAAACCAATGGATTTATGTCTTTGTCTAATTTTTTGTATTCTGCTTTGAGTTCCTGTTGACGTTCAATTGCCAAATCTAAAAGCAACTCGTCTAAATCTTTGTTTGGATATTTTGCTAAATCTTCTTCGGTTTGAACTGCGATTTTTTCTTTGATTAATCCTTCTTCAACTACTTCTTCACGTTTTACGCTTACATACCCTGCAAGTCCTTCATCTTCTTCATCTCTATTAGGTATGTATTTTGGTGTTGCGGAAACATTGAGAATTACTTTTGGATTTATAATATCAATAACATCCTGCGCTAAATTCGTATCACGGTTTTTGTGACTTTCGTCTATGATTAAAACAAATTCTCTACCTTCTTTATGTGTGTTTTCTATCAAGTCCTCAAAATAGTAACCTTGCTCTTTTAGAAATTCTTCTTCGTCTGGTCGTCTTAATAATCGGCTTTCTTTTTTTGAAGCAACCAACTTTTGCCAATTGATAAATAGAATATCGTTTTTGTATAGTTTACCTTGTTTAAAATCATTTACAGTTAGTAAACCGTTTTCAAGATTGGTATCAAAATACTCGTGAAATTTATCTTTGCTTTGCATTGCCAAATCTTCCGAAAACGTAATCCAAATAAAGGCTTTATCATAATCCCAAGTTGGCATACCGTTTAGGCTATGCACAAAATTGGCAACCATAAATGTTTTTCCACTTCCTGTTGGTGATTTGAACGCTAAAAGTCTTTGCGGTTCTGCGTTGCCCCACAATTTCGTGAAAGTGGAAACCAATTTATCTATGGCTTTCTGCTGAAAGTTTAAGGGATTAAATCTGCTCATACTGTAACTATGTTGTAAATCTTTTTGTAAATCTCTAAAATAGGCTGTGGAATAGTTTTAATGGTAATGTGTTCCAAATGGTCGAACAATGCCTCAAACTCACTTTTGTTGCCCCAACTAAAAAGATACAAATTGATTGGTTTTTCTATGTTTTCAACTTTTTCTAAAAAAGTCTCCATTTCTGTCATTTCTTCTTTGAAATATATTGCTGTTACTTTTTTATCGTTTTCAAAGAGTTGAAAGCAATTGCTTAATTCTATTTCTTCTAATGTGTTTTCTGCAATGGCAAGCAAATAGCCTGCTTTGTGAGCCAATAAAGATTTATCTTCATCAGTGGCTGAAAGAATGTTATTTGAACCAACAAAATCGGTTTTGTAGAACTTTAACGAGTTTCCAAGAGCTTCTATTTTGTTTTTCTTTAAATCGGTATATCCCTCAATTACTCTCTTGATTCTTGGATATGTAACCTCTGAACAAATATTACCTTCATCATTTGTGCAAATAATATTTTGGATAGTATGCCCCTGTTTATTCAGTTCTAAACAAGCGTGCAGTGTTGTACCTGAACCTGCAAAGAAGTCCAAAACAATTGATTTTTTGTCTGTTGATAATTGAATTAAATCAATGATTAAATCAATTGGTTTCGGATTTTTAAAAGCTTTGTAACCTAAAATATTCTTTAATTGTGCTGTTCCATTACCACTTGAATATTCTGGTTTGTAAAAGAGCGATTTTGGTTTTTTTGTTGGTAGTTCGTTTAAATCAGGTCGTTGTTTTTTGTATAACGAAATGCCATTTTTAGTACGACTTATTATTACATCAGTTTTTAGTCTCCTTCTATTTTTTTCTGAAAATCCCCAACGCCATCTACCATATTCACTTCCTGAAAATGGTAAAACTGTTTCAAATCCCTCTTGTTCGTATTTGGCTATTACCTTTTTTAAAAAATCATCATCAAATGTTTTAGTTTCTTTATCGTACAGTTTTGAATGTTCCTGTTCAGTTAAAATAAAGGCTTCTTCATTTTTTATGAAAATTGGATAAAACATTTCTGCTCTATCTTCTCTTTTATCTTCTTCACCTGTCGCTCTCATTGGTGCACCTTTTTTAAAGTGTCCAATATCATCTTCATCCCATTTTTCTAATTCAGAATCATCTAAATCAAATTGATTGAATTTGCATTTTGAAATATCCTTTGCAAAAATAACTGTGTATTCGTGAGTACCTGCAAATGCAAATTCGTCTTGATTACCCTTTAAATTCATTATCGTAGGCAAAACCGCTACTTGATTATAACTTCCAAATACTTTTGCACAAAGCAAGACAAGATTAGCTACTTCATTGTCGTCAATACTTATAACTATTTTTCCTGTGTCTTTGAGTAGGTCTTTTGCTAAATCCAATCTTTTGTACATAAAAGAAAGCCAATAGCTATGACGTAATGGTGAGTCTTTTGGTACAGTAGTTCCATCAGGAAATTTGTCGATTATCCTTTTGTCTTTATATGTGAATCCGTCCTTTCCTGTGTTGTAAGGTGGGTCAATATAGATTAGGTCAATTTTGCCTTTGTGTGTGTAGTTTAAGCAAGTAAGAGAATGATAATTGTCGCCTTCAATTAAAATGTGGGTTGGCTTTCCATCCTCATTTTTTATGGCTTTTTCTTTTACTTCTGTCAAAATAGGAAGTTGGTTTTCGCTTTCTTCCTCAAATGCTTCTGGCACGTCCAACCAAGTAATTCCGTATTTCTCGGTTTTAATTCGGTTGTTGGCTACTTCCAATTTTTTTTTTAGTGCCTCTATTTCAGCAAGTAGTTCCTTTTCTGTCGCCATTATATATTCTCTTTGTTAGATATTATCAATTCTTTCACGTCAATGTGAAGTAGTTCGCTAATTTGAATTAAGGTTTCTAAAGACGGTTGCACTTCATTCGTGCACCATCTTGAAACAGTCGTTTCGTTTTTGTCGAGTTTTTCGGCAAGCCATTTATTGGTCTTACCTTGTTCTACCAAAACAACTTTCAGTCTGTTAATTGCTTTTTTATTCATATTTATTAGCGTCAAATGCAAATATATAAACATTTAATGAAATTCCGTCTTTTTCAGCGGTGGGAAAGGGCAAGCTCTTTTGGTTTTTCAGCGTTGGCTTTGCGTGTTGGCAAAAAACCAAATGTGCTTGACCGAGCGTTGGGTTTTTTTGTATGCCGCACAACGGATTTGTATATGGAAAGTAGCGTGCAAAATAGCGATTATTTATCAGCCACGCGCAAGCCAAATCTTTTGTATTTTGCGTTTATCTTTTTTTATTAAATCGTCAAATCAAAAGATTTGGCGATTACCCAAATATACCAAAATTTTCGATTTAACACAGATGAAGCTATTTTTTATATACGGTGTTAGGTGTCGTTTTTATTGATCTAATAAGTTCAGTATTTTTTTATTAAACTGTTTTTGTTCATTTTCTTTAAACCCGTGATCTGTTATTGAATCATATTCTTTTTGATATAAAGATTCTTTAGTAATAAAATAATTTACAATACTTTCTATTTTGGAATAATGTAAACCCCAAACTTGATTTATACTGTCTTGCGCTTTTTTAGCATAAATTTCTGCTATATCAAAATGCCCTTGTTCATGTATTAAAAGGTTGCTGTCATTTTTTACTGTAAAATTAGTTGAAATCCAAGATTTTTTTTCTGACATAACAGCATAAACTATACCTTGTGGATAATTATAAACTTTATTTACCTTTCCTCCAAAATTAGTGAATATACTTGCAGCAAAATAATTATCATTTTTTTTGTCTTTAAAATTTTCCCATTTTATATCTGCTCTCCAAGATATATAGTCATCAAGTTTAAGTTTTAATACATATTTATCAGGAATTACAACACTTAAAATATTTATGCTGATAAGAAAATAGAAAATAAATATGTAATTTTCTTTTAATGTTATTTTTGATTTTACATAAAAACCTAATAACAATATTATTATTGGAAATAATAAATTATAATAACTGTAATTTATTTTTAAAATTGCTGGAATGTAAAAAAGACAAAACAAGAAATTTAAGAATGATTTGTTTTTTTCTTTTAAAGAAAGATTTTTTATTGATTGAAAAATATGAAAAAAACAAAATAAGATAAATGTGATACCTAAAGAAACCTCCCATTTATTAAATAGAAAAAGTAATAAAAAGAGAATTGTAAATATAAGTATATAAATAATGGATTTTCTTTTCATCTTTTTTAAATGACACCTAACGGTCTCGTATAACCGTCAGTTGCGGGTTTTAAGTTAGCTATTTTTCGGTTTGGCACAGACGCTCGCAATTCCGAGTGGATTCGGACGTAGTCGAATCCGCCGTAATTGCGGTTATACATTGTTGGCAGTAGGTTTTTATTTCTTTCCACCATCTGACTTCGGTGATATTTTCGGCTCATTGCTTTTAACCACTCTGTTTGTTGGTGGTTTTGGCGGTTTTGGTGGCGGTTTCGGTTTGTCTTTACTCATATTATTTGTTTTAATAGAAACACAATAAATGTGATGAATGTTAATATTAACGATATTATTATACTCCTTTTTGCTAAAAATAACTGAAAGGTTCTAAAAATGTTCAAATCAGTATTGGAATCTATACATTCGATAAAATTGGTGATTAAAGATTCTTCAAATTCAGATTCCACTTTTTTTTCTTTCTCATTGTAAAATTCAGACAACTCTTTTCTGTATTTTTCATAATCTTTAGCAGAACCAGTTATTTCGTATTCATAGCCTTTAATTCCATTATTGTATGAAATAATAATTCTAAAAATTCCGAGACATAAAATAATAAATGTCAGTCCAATAAATCCTAAAATCACATAATCGATAGTGTTTAAACATTCGTAATTCAAACTTTTTGCAAAATATGAAACAGCTCCGAAAATCAGAGTGACAATTAAAATCGGAATGTTGATTGACTTATCAAGGTCATCTTTTTTCTTTAACTCATTTTCGTATGAATTCCTATAATGATTAAATCTGTCCATAAAGTTTTGTCTTGTCCTGAAATAGGTTGACCATTTTTGGATGTATTTTAAATGGTTAAAAATTCCAGCTTGTTATTATT
>NZ_JARYTG010000012.1:0-11437 GCF_029911945.1 Winogradskyella sp. SYSU M77433
AAATTTTTGAAATCGAAGTAAGCAAAATCTTCACTTTAGAAGACTCTGATTGGGATTAGTTCATATTACTGCCAACGTTAGCGTATAAATTTCAGTTGCGGAAAATCGGTACGATTTTCCGATTGAGCTGAAAGATAGAAAATTGCAATGAATTTCCGTAGGAAATTCAGCCGCAATTGAATTTATACAATGTTGGTTGCAGTTATATTTCAGTTTTAAGAGATTCATTCCGTTTTGATTTGCGTTCAGCTATTCAATTCCACGTTTTGATTCCGTAATTTTTGGAATTCAATCGAGTAGCAGTGATCAATTCACGTTTTTCAAATTCCGCTCGAGTGAATTTCTGCGCACAGTTCCGTTTTACAATTTCAATTCAGCGTTACGTTTCGGTTTTGAGTATTAAATTCAGTTTCCGAAAATCTTTTTTGCGCAAAGTTCCGCTGTTTTCAAAGTTCGGAATTCGAACAATTTTCACGTTTAGTTTTTAATTCTGCTATTGCAACCAACGGTCTTGGCTATGGTTTCGTTGCGGAAAAATCCCAGCGGATTTTTCCGATAAGTAACGAATATACTAAAAAGCGGTGAATTCGGCTTTGCGAATTCAGCCGCAATGAACTATAGCCGTTGTTGGCAATAGTTTTTAATCAGTTCATTGAGCTTTGATAAATTCATTCGTGAAATCAGAATCAGGAATTTTTAGAAACAGAGTGTCCTTCCCAGAGTTCAATCTATAATCCATTATAAAATCCGTTTCTAATTCAGGGTCAATATTTGTCAACTGGGTATAGTAAATTTTTGTACTGTCGCTTTTCCAAGAAAATTTAGTTGTTCTTTCCCAGGCGTTGTATATCAGAGAATCTTTGAAAAATTTCAATTCAACAATATTGGCACTTTTGGTCGATTTCCATTGCCCAAGCAGATCAGAGTTAATATTATCATCCGAACAGCTCTGTAAAAATGATACGTAGATTATAATTCCAATTATATATTTCATTCAAATTATTGCCAACGGTCTTGTATAACAATCAGTTGCGGGTTGGTTAGAAACTAAGATAGCTAAAATTACCGACTTTTATGCTTGCGCGGTTGTGTCCGCAGGACACAAAGCCGCAATTGTTGTTATACGTTGTTGCCAGTAGTTTTTATATTTATCCTACGCATTTGGAATTATAAAGATCAACTAGCTCAGGTATATTTAATCTTTTAAATCCATTTTCTATATAATCCATAGCTTCTTGGCAATCATTAAAAAATTCTTTTGACCTTTTTTTATACTTAGGACCAGAACCTGTACCTTGCTGATGTAAATGAAAAGGTTTTTCATTTACTTTTTGGACATAATAGGAATATTTTGCACTTGTTCTATCAGCATATTCCCATTTGATATATAAACTACAAAAGTCATCACGTACTAAATACACTTTTTCATACTCTCCATCTATTTTAATATATTTGTAACCTATGTAATTAGCTATAATTTTTTTCCCTATAGAGAACTCTCCTTTTTTACGAATAAGTTCAACTTCATCTAGATTGATTGTGTTTGTTTTCTTACGATACTCTTCTTTTTTCTTTTTACTTACAATTCCAAAAAGAGCAAATCCTTTAATTTCGACTTTTTCTTTGAAATATGTTAATTGATCATTTTCATTGTAAAATTTATCATTTGCCATATTAAGCGTATCACCATTTTTCAATTCAATTGTTGCATATTGACAAAAAGAATTTAAACTAAATAATAAAAAGATTAGTGATGTACACATTTGAATTAATCTGTTTTTTTTCATAATTGATGGTTATTTATATTATTAAACTTAAATTTTTTTCAAATTACTGGCAACGGTCTTGTATAACAATCAGTTGCGGATTGGTTGGAAACTAAGATAGCTAAAATTACCGACTTTTATGCTTGCGCGGTTGTGTCCGCAGGACACAAAGCCGCAATTGTTGTTATACGGTGTTGTAGGCAGTTTTTATATGGTCGTTATTGAATTCGCTAGTCTCTTTTCATTTCCAATTGGCGTTGTATAATATCGTTGTTCAATTCCATACATCAGTTGTTTTAAATTTTCTTCTGAACCAATATTGAAATTTCTGTCATTATCTGAAAATTCAAGTTCATTACAGTATTGTTTTATATAGTCATAAATAGAATTTCTTTGTTGCGCATTAAAACCATTAAAAGTGTCCATTGCCATCGCGATTCTTTTTCTATTTGCCTTTTTGACTTTTGATGCATCATATCCATCTGTTAAATTGATAAATTCATTTTCAAGAAATTCTTCAGTATCTTCTTGTGTTGCTTCTCTGTATAAATTTCCGATTCCTGAAAATATTGTCGTGATTGACGTTAGTTTTTTGAAATAGAGTATATCTTCTTCCTTATCATAAATGGCATCTGGCAATTCTTTTAAGATAATTATCGGATTGTCATTTTGAATTTCTGGTTGGTTGGAAATAGAAAACCATTTGCGTCTAATAGTCTGACTCCTAGATAACTTTTGAAAGTAGTAATATCGATTGTCTTGATAAGAACATAGATATTTTAGTCTATTATAATCTGCAAGAGCAATTTGATTATATTCAGCCGAATTAAAGTCTGTTGTTAGTAAATCAATGCAAAAATCTGTTTCTGAAAAAGCTTCTATTGCAAACCATTCATCATCTTCGAGCTTATAGTCAGTATCGTATTCGTGTGGATTGTCCAAGTCATCTGGTAAGTTAAAAATATCTTCATCGGATATCATTTTTATGTATTCTCCGTTACGTCCTGTTTTTTTTGCAAGTAGATGATTCATATTATTTTTTTATATCGATAAAAGTGAAATTATTTATTCGTCTTAATTGTTCAATTTTGATGCTTTTTGGGTCTTTTAATTCTTTCCTTGTTATTACAAAAAGTTGAACATTATTAGTTGTATTCAAGTAGTAGAAGTGATATCTAAAAACTAAAAAAAGAGGATTAAAATAAAGAGTTTGAGATAAGAATGTGAAAATAAATAGTATCGCAAACACAAATATTAATGTTTCAACATAGGGAACACTTAATGCTACAAAAAAGTATCCCAAATAACTTGGTAGAAAAGCATTGTTGGCTTGTTCAATACTTACAATTGAAGCTTCTTGAATATTATCTTTACTTAAAATTCTTGCTATTAAAAGGCTTAAAAAGGTCAGACCAACTGGAATAAGAAAGTAAATAATGTACGACACGTAATTTGGTAAGTTTAATAATCGACAATCTATGCCATTAATCAGTATTTGCTCTTTGACTAAAAAAACAACAATTATCAATGAAGTTGCATTGAAAGTTAATAATAGTCTGTATAAAAAATTCATTCGGTCATTTGGTTGTTTAGTTAGGTTTTAAATTGCCTACAACGGTCTTGTATATTTGTCAGTTGTGGGAATTTAGGAATTAAAGATAGTAAAAAGAACTGACTTTGATGCGCCAGCGTCTGTGTCCGCAGGACACAAAACCACAATTGGAAATATACGTTGTTGGCTCACGTTTTTATTTTATTTTAAGTTCTAGTATAATTGGGTTTTCAGAATCTAATTTTTCATTATGAAATATCAAAAATTGCGCTTTTTCGTTATTAAAATGTGTAGTTCTTATATCATAAACTCCATAAACACATAAATCATTTTTATTATGAACTACTTTATCAAAAAACAAAATATCAGTTTTACAAATATGTATGGTTTCACCGCAACTTAAAAGTCCTCCACTTCTTACTTCAATATTATACTCTTGATTAATTTGAAATTTAGCAATTGGCTGACTCAAAAATACTGTGATTAGTGTTATTGCTATGACTGGAATTAATAATATTACTTTCAGAATTTTTTTCCAATTATTATCGACTATCGTGAAGAAAAGTAAACAAGTTATTATAAATATTATTCCAATTATTGAATTTGTGTAAAAGCCTTTAAATTTTATATCGTTTAAAATTAGTACTAAACTAATTATATTCAATAGTAAACTGCTCAATAACACTATTGAAATTTTTTTCTCAATTTCAATTGATTTAAAACCGGTAATGTTTGGAATCAGGTTGAGACCAGCAATGATGAATAAAGAGATTAAAAATATTACCATTTTAAGATTACTCTTTGGTTTTGAGTGGTTTTAAATGTGTGCCAACGGTTTGCGTATATGACTTGTGGCGGTTTTCGAAGTGCTTTCTTGTCGGCTTGCACCAAACTTACTTAAAAGCAAAAAACTTGAATTTACCACTTTCCCCGCCATAAGTTATATACGCTGTTAGCGGTTCGGTGTTTATCAAAAGTAATTTAGGTCTTTTATTTCCACCAAAAATCAAATACTTGGGTGGTATCTTTTAGGTAAACCACTTCGCCAATTTTTGGGGTTGCAATGTTTAGGTTTTCTGTTTTATTAAGCTGTGTTAGGGTTTCTAAAGGGTCGTCCCAATTGTGATTGGCCATTTTAAATTTAGAAGAGTGTGCAGGCAATATGCGCTTGGCTTTTAAATCTTTGGCAGCTTGTATAACGTCTTCCGGAAAATTGTGAACCGCTCGCCAAGCAGCATTGTACTGACCGTTATCTAAAATAGCAAAATCAATTGTTGCATATTTCTTCCCAATGGCTGCAAAATGACTATCGTAACCACTATCTCCACCTACATAAATAGTCATCGATGGTGATTTAATTAAAAAGGATGCCCAAAGGGTATTGTTGCGGGAAAATCCTCTGCCCGAAAAATGCCGAGCAGGCTCGCAATGAATGCTTAGGTCGGTGCCTTGTTGTGTGCTTTCGTACCAATTTAATTCGATGATTTTATCTTCGGGAACGCCCCACTTTTTAAGATGATTACCTACCCCTAAACCAACTATAAACTTTTCTGCCTTTTCTTTTAGATGGATTATAGTGGGGTAATCTAAATGGTCATAATGGTCGTGGGTAATGATAAGGTAATCGATTTTGGGAAAATCTTCTGCTTGATAAATATCCGTTCCCGCAAAGGCTTTGTTGGTACCGGGAACGGGAGATGCATTGCCGCTGAATACAGGATCTACCAAATAGGTTTTTTGGTCGAGTTGCATAAAATAACTGGAATGACCGAACCAAACAAGAACATTTTCCTCAATTGCTAAACTTTTCAAATCGGTTTTAATGGTAGGTAATGTTTTATCAGGAATAGGGTTAGAAGGTTTTTCAAATAGTTGCTCTTTTATCACTTGTGTCCAAGAATAATTAGGGGTAAGCATCGGTGTTGGACTGATATTTTGAAATTTACCATCCTTATAATTAGAGAGTTGTTCATATTTTTGCCTGTCATCTTTGGTTGGAGAAGCCCCAAATTTATCTTGTTGCATAAAAAGCCAAAGAGCAAGAATTAAAATGGAAACTATTACAATAAATACAATCATCACTTTTTTTAATTTTCGAAAAAACTTGTTCATCTTTTTTAGATAGAAAAATTTGATTCATTTAAATTCTTGAAAAAGCCAACACATCTAATCTTTTCCAGAAAGCTTATCACTATTTTCTTTTATTAATTTGCTAAAAACACAACGGGCAACTACTACGGGATTTTCTTGGTGGTCTTGAAAAAGTTGAATATCCACTTTAACGATGGTTTTCCCATCTTTAATCACTTGGGCTTTAGCTTCTATATCGCTGGAGGTTGCAGCGTGTAGATAGTCTATGCGCATATCAATGGTATTGAGTTTGTCTTTGGGAGATTGCAGCGTAGTAGCAGCTGCAGTGCCACCTGCTGTATCTGCAATAGCAGCTAAAAACCCTCCGTGCCAACGCTCTTGAATGAAATCTCCAATGAATTCGTTTTTAAAAGGAACGTGAAGATGTGCATAACCCGACTTCACTTCCAAAATTTTTATACCTAATAGTTGATTAGCAGGCATCAATTCTTCAATGCCTTTTTTTAATAACTCAATAAATTCTTTTTGCATATTTTATGGCTTTATTTGTCATTTAATTTGCCGGTTGCAAATAAATAAGACCGCAAGATAATTTTTTTAATGATTTCTTTTTCTTCTTCATTTCGAGGGGCATACACCATAATAAAATTATGAGTAAGATAGCCCATTTTGGCAACTGGGTGTAACTCACCCCAACCTCGGCTTATGACATATTCAGCATCTTTTAATGTTAGACCTAAGTGCATACTGCCATCGGGCACTGGATGAAAGTGAGCAAACTCATTTCCAATCATAAAGGCGTGACAATCATTGCACATTTTGTCGGAAGAGAGACACATAGCTTGGGCTCCGGGAACAGATATTTTGCTGAACTCTTTGTTGATTTCAGGAAGCGAGAATGCCCAATCCATTAGTGAATCAACGAGTTTACGGTCTTCGGGCTGTTGATTCAGCTGCATATGTGGGTTGCTTGGTGTAGTTTTGGGTTTAATCCCATTTCGTAAGGGAAGTTCAAAGGTGTTTTCGTTTATCATATTTTTAGGGATTGATTTTTCATATTTTGTTAATTGTATTTTTCCTTGATTGAAACTGACGCTAAATGAAGTGAAAATCAAAACGATTAATAGTAAGTACCAATAACAGGATACTGTCATTATTGTTTGATGATAAAACTCCTTTCCCCAAAAGCGGGAAGGGAAGACTCTGATTCAAAAAAGTAATGTATTTCATCTTTGGAATCCATCAACCCTAAACTATATAATACAGGCACAAAATGGTCGGGCGTAGGAGCTGCCAGTTTGCCTAATTTATGACTGTTTTGATAATTAATAATGTTAGAGATATTTCTTTTATCTATTTGTTCCTTAACCCAGTTATCATATTCCATCTCCCAACCATAGGGCGAACTATCATTGCTTTGCATTTTTTTCATAGCAAGTGGGAGATTGTGAATTAATGCACCGCTGCCAATGATGAGTACTCCTTTTTCACGAAGTGATTTTAATTGTTTTCCTAACTCGTAATGATATTCAGGTTTTGCATAATAGTCGATGCTTAATTGAAATACAGGCACGTCCGCTTCAGGAAACAAGTGCATAAGCATAGGCCAAGCTCCGTGGTCGAGACCCCAGTCGGTAGTTTCGCTAACCGATGGGATAATGCGTTTTACTTCTTTTGCAATTTCAGGGGAGCCTTTAGCTTTGTAAAATACATCATAATATTCTTTAGGAAACCCATAGTAATCGAAAATCTGTTGCTGTTCAGGCGATACGTTAACAAAAGTTCCTCTGGTACACCAGTGAGCCGAAACCACCAAAGCAGCTTTTACTTCATAATTTTTTTTCAATTCCTTTCCCAATTGAAATAAGGTATTCCAAAAGGTGCGTTCTTCTCTTGAAAGCGGAATATCCATAGGATTGCCATGCGAAGTAAATAAAACAGGCATCTTTTTTCCTTGAACAGGAAGTTCATCCGTATATTTTCTAAAGCTGCTTAAGGTATTCACAATTGTTAGTCCTAATGTTGCTAATATAAATTGTTTTCTATCCATTTTAAGTTGACTGTTCTAATACTGGATTTGATTAAGAAGGATTTCCACTGATTAGTCTTGTAAACATTTCAGGGGTTCTTAACCAAGCAGTTACCCAAATAAACAACAGAACGATGGATTGAAAAACGTAAGGCTCGTCATTGGCCATATGTACCAATATGGCACCTCCAAAATAAGCACTCAATAACAATACCCCTAAAACAGCAGTGCGAGGTATCAAAAACAACAATACACTTACCAATTCGCCCAAAGCTATGATGGTTATCATTGAGCCCAAGCCCCATTTACCGAAATTTTCAACCATTTCGGGGTTACCTATTAGCTTTTGGCTGGCACTCATTACTAATAAAGCGGTAAGCAATCCTGCCATTACCCAACCTGTAATTTTTCTTTTTTTGCTCATAATTTTTTGTTTTAAAATGTTTAAACTCTATTTTCATCTGCAGTCCAATTTTTTATGCTTTCTTTTATGGCTTTTGGACTAAGGTTTTCTTTGGCTGCTCGCTCTATCAATGCTGCTAATTCTTCATCTGATGCAAATCTAGTGGCAACCAGTTGTGCCATAGTTAATTTATCTTCTAATTCTTCTAATCTGTTGCCTGTCAAAATATAATAGCGTAATCGTAGTTCTGCTCTTATGGTTCTGTCTTGATTTTTTGTGGCATACAATCTAGCTATTAAAGAAGCGAGAAAAACACTTAAAGCTAAAATCAGAAAAAAGATTTTTTCAGTCAGACTGTGGTCAGAGAATAGCAATACAATACTCAATATCACCCCAACAAGTGTGAGCGGAGATAGAATAAAATGATGAAGTGGATTGTAACGGACGTGATTTTTAAAATTTTGCATATTCAATTATTTTTTGGTTATACTTTGTTTAAAATTATTTACAATGATGCTCTTTAGTTAAGGCAATTAGCTTTTGCAAGGTATGTTTCATCTGGTCCATTTCTTCTTGACTTATCCCTGAATGACTAATGGAGCAAGATAATTTTTCAGGTATGTAACTCGCCTTCTTTTTTAAATTTATTCCTTTTTCTGTAAGGCTTATCTCCACTACACGTTCGTCACTACTAGAGCGTTTCCTTGAAATAAAACCTTGACTTTCCAACCTTTTAAGCAAGGGAGTCAGGGTGTTGGACTCCAGCATTAGTTTACTGCCAATATCATTTACCGTCAGGTTTTGGTATTGCCAGAGCACCAACATCGTTAAATATTGAGGGTAAGTAAGCCCCAACTCGTTGAGCAGGGGCGTATAAAGTTTGGTTACCACTCTAGATGCTGCGTATATCGGAAAACAATACTGATTTTCAATTTCTAATTCAGCAGAATTTTTCATTTTTAAAGAATTTTTCGCAGGTAACTTTCCATTTTCTCCGGCTTGGTGGTAGGAGCAAATCGTTTGACCGGCTTTCCGTTTTTATCAATGACAAATTTGGTAAAATTCCATTTGATGTTGCTACCTAAAATGCCTCCAAGTTTGGATTTTAAATACTTAAAAACGGGGTGAGCATTGGGCCCATTGACTTCTACCTTGTCGAACATAGGAAAACTTACCCCGTAATTAATTTCGCAAAATTCACTAATCTCATTGGCTGTGCCTTGTTCCTGCTTTCCGAATTGGTTGCAAGGAAATCCCAAAATAACCAACCCCTTGTCTTTGTATATTTTATACAAATTTTCCAATCCCTCATATTGTGGGGTAAGTCCGCACTTGCTAGCAGTATTTACCACCACTATGGTTTTACCTTCAAACTCTTTCAAAGAAATGGTTTCTCCGTTGAGTTTTTTTGCCTCAAGTTCAAATAAGCTCGCTTCCATTTTAATTACTTTTTAGTTGGAAAATAAGTTTTGAAAAAGGCTTTCATATCCTTCCAAGAAGCTTTGTCGGCAGCTTCATTGTAGGAAATGGGAAGGTTGAATTTTTCCCCGGTAGCTGTAGATGCTTTATTGGTAAAAGCGTGTGTGGCATCAGCATAAGACTTAAACTGGTAGGTAATGTTGTTGTCTTTCATTTGTTGATGAAAATTATCCACATCAGCTTGCGGCACAAACGAATCACTTTCACCGTGGCAAACCAATACTTTGGTGTTTTTCATTGCAGGACTAGCTTGAAAGCCGCTTAGTCCACCGTGAAAACTAACCACAGTTTCTAATGGTACCCCTAAGCTGGCAGCAAAAAGCGAAACCGTTCCGCCAAAGCAATAACCTATGGCACTTACTTTTGAAGCGTCCACCTGTTGTAGTTGAACTACAGCATCATAAGCCGCCTGCATCCGACTTTTTATCAGGTTAGGATCCCCATAAAACCTTCCGGCATTGGCCTGGGCATCGGCAGGGTTTTCTACGACCAATCCATTACCGTACATATCCACCGCCATAGCTACATAGCCTAACTCTGCCAACATTTTAGCACGATTTTTCACATAGTCGTTCAGCCCCCACCATTCGGGCACTACTAAAATGGCAGGTTGTTTTCCCTTTTGCTTTGCAGGATAATAAACAACGCCATTGAGTGTAACCTCGCCATCTTTATAGGTAATTTCTTCAGTTTTAACCTTGCTTTTTACATTTTCTTTGCTGTTTTGGGCAGTCAGAGTTTCTACACTAAAAAGGAGTGTAAAAAGCAATAAAATGTATGTTTTAAAATTTATCGTATTCATTCTGTTTGGTTTTTAAATTTTATAAAAAGAAATCTCCATTGGCTCTATCCATAGCTGTAAACTGCAACATCCAATAAGGATAAATAGGGTTTAATGCTGTTAGCTCATCCAGGATTTTAACATCTTCTGCATCCATTTCCCAGGTAGTAGTTTTGATGTTGTCTTCCAACTGGTGAGGCTTGGTAGCTCCAATAAGTACGGAAGTTACTCCGGGTTTTCTCAAAAGATAATTTAGGGCTGCTTGTGCTATAGAAGCCTTGTGTTTGTTGGCAATTTTTTCCAACTCATCAACAATAGCATAGCCTTTTTCCGGATCGATTTGAATAAAATTCTGCTCTTCATTGGTTCTTCTTGCTCCTTCCGGCATTGGCTTGTCTTTTCTGTATTTACCGGTTAAAAATCCGCCTCCAAGTGGCGACCAAGGGGTAAAGGCTAGTTTTTGATCCAAGCAAAGCGGTATCAATTCATATTCTACATCTCTGGATATAAGTGAATAAATGGCTTGCAATGAGACGGGTTTTTCCCAATGATTTTTTTCAGCGGTGTTGATAAACTTCATTAGCTGCCAAGCCGGGAAGTTACTTACCCCATAATATCTAATTTTTCCTTGTGAAACGAGGTCATCAAGGGTTGAAATGGTTTCTTCAAAAGGAGTAATTGGATCGTAACTATGAAGTACATAATGGTCGATATAGTCGGTACCCAATCGTTTTAAACTGTTGTGACAACTCTCGATAATGTGTTTTCTGGAAAGGCCCACATCATTAATTTCTTTACTCATTCTACCGCGGACTTTGGTAGCAATGATGACATCCTTTCTTTTGTCTTTCACTGCTTTTCCTAAAATATCTTCCGATTGGCCGTGAGAATAAACATCAGCAGAATCGAAGTAATTAATGCCAGAGTCTATGGCGATGTCCACTAATCGCTTGCTATCTTCATAGCCTAGAGAACCTACCACACTCCAGTAGCCACTGCTACCAAAACTCATCGTTCCCATACAAAGTTCTGAAACTAAAATTCCTGAATTTCCTAATTGATTGTACTTCATAGTGATTTAATTTAAAGTGAATGATAAATATTTAAGTGTAAAAGTATATCTTTGAAGATTAAATCGCAAGCGATATATTTTGTTTTAACAAATTTTAGGATTTTGAAATTTTTTACACTGACCGCTAACGGTCTCGTATAACCGTCAGTTACGGGATTAAAGTTATTGTTTTTCGGTTAAGCACTGACGTTAGCAATTCCGAGTGGATTCGGACGTAGTCGAATCCGCCGTAATTGCGGTTATACATCTTAAGTTTACAATCCA
>NZ_JARYTG010000013.1:0-5988 GCF_029911945.1 Winogradskyella sp. SYSU M77433
AATAATAACAAGCTGGAATTTTTAACCATTTAAAATACATCCAAAAATGGTCAACCTATTTCAGGACAAGACAAAAATGAGAGATAATCACAAAAATATGATTGAATTATTAGACGTTTCTAAAGCGGATAATATTTATTCTTCTCTTATTCGACATACAATAAGTGGAGAGAAACTAAACCTACGATTCGGAATTGAAAAATCTGATTATGCTCGACTGAAAAGAATATTGGAATTTCGACCCTTCGAAAATACTGGATTTGCGCCTTATCGCTATTTTTTCGCTCTTTCATATCGACCTGACTCTGAAAACGACCGAATTTCGATAATCTCTGTACGAGTTGAACAACTTGATAGAAACAAACAATTTGAATTTGAATTGAGTAAAAAATATATATCAAACATTTTGTGGTTTAATGAAATAACTAACAAAAAAGAAATTGAACAACTGATTGAAATATAAAAACTGCATACAACAACGGCTATAATCCATTGCGGCTGAAATTCCTTTCGGAATTTCATTGCAATTTGCTATCTTTCGGCTATGACGGAAAGAATCCTACGGATTTTTCCGCAACGAAATCATAGCCAAACCCGTTGGCAATAATTAAACAAACCAAGAAACAATAAATTAAATTATGGCATTATACAAAATTACAGTTAAGAGTTCTTCTACAACAAATGGAATTAGATTAGAGAAAGGAATGTCTGTTCAAGTTACCACAAGAACAGCATATAACCCAATATCGACAAATGGCGGAAAAGAAGTTGTTGATGCTTTTATGAGAATTTATGGAGTAGATATTAAAAGAGCTGGAAAGCTATCCTCTTCTTATCTTGAACTTAAGAAGATAAGCTAATGACTGATTCCCAAAAAAAAGACTTTAAAGATATTGGATTAACTTGTTTTCCTTGGATTGGAAACAATTATGAAAATGGTGGAATATTTAATAAAAAAATACTAATCCTAGGAGAATCACATTATGGAACTGACAAAGATGCTTGGTTCAACGAAAATTTGACAAGATTATCAATTCAACAAAAAATTGGAGAAGCAACTGGAGAAAATGGAAAGTTTTACAAAAAAGCCTTTCATACGAATATATTTAAAGCATTCAATGAAAAACCTGCAACAAATGAAAATAAGGTTGACTTTTGGCATTCTGTTGCTTACTTTAATTATGTTCAAGGTTCAGTAGGAGACAAACCAAGGGTAAGACCTATAAAAGAAGATTGGGAAAAGTCGTTTCAACCGACTTTAGACAGTATTAAATTACTAAAACCCGATTTAATCGTAGTTCTTGGATACACTTTGTGGAAAAATATTTGGCATCGATTTGAAAATGATGTTTATGAAAAAACAACATTTAACAATAATCATAATATTCACAAATTACGAACTGATAACAATCCATTAATGTTTTGTATTAAACACCCAAGTTCTGGATTTTCAAGTAACTATTTTCGACCTGAAATTTTGAAATACATTAATGAAAAATAACTATTGCCAACAATGTGTATAATTCATTGCTAGTAAAGGCTTACTTACGAAAATCCTCGCGGATTTTCTATTCGGTTTGTATTTGCTAAATTAGTTGCTTAAACACGTAACGAAATCATACACTAACTCGTTGGCAATAATTAGAGCTTCAACATCTGTTTGAAAAACTCGTTTCTATCCATATCTAAATGTCGAAGTACTTGTTTTACGATAAACTCTGGAACTGGGTCAATGTGAGTTTGAATAGTTATTGGTCTGTCCATTCCTGATTTCGACCATTTTTCGTGTCCACCACGACCTTTTGTGCTTTTGATTATATTTAATCCTTGACTTGATAAAAATTTACGAAAGTCCTTTAAAGGTATGTTAGATAACTTTTTAGTGGACATCCGAATTGAATTTTAAGCAAACGCTGGAATACCGACTTCTTGATGAAAAGTTTTTACAGGATATTTATCAAAAATTTCCGAAACATAATCATTATTACCAATAACCGAAGTGATACTTGGTGCTAATACTTTTTTAGGTCTCTTTAATGTTCCTTTCAATTCCCAACCAAGATTCGTAAGAATTTTTCCTAAAGTTTTCTTTTTTAGAGTATAATCAACAAAGTCCTCAAAAACAATTTCAAAAGACTTTTTTGCATCTCTTAAATTGTTTCCGTAACCTGTTAAATCTAAATGTGGAGAGTATATAAAGTTAATACCACCTTCATCTTTGAAGTGAATAAGTAATAAATTGACTTTTACTTCGCCAACCTTATTTTTATAACCACCTTGAAAAAGATATTCTGCCATAATTTCTAAATCGGAATCAAATATATGTAAATATAAATAACTATTGCCAACAACGTATATAAAAAATAGCTAAATCTGTGCCAAATTTTATTTGCATTGCTTCTTTAATAACTCTATTTTAGTCGAAAAAGTATGTGTTTCTTTACACGCTACTTTTCATATACAAGACCGTTGGGCACAATATTGGCTGAACCGGAAATTGTCGATTAAATTTACGATATTTGTTTTTAAACAAAAAAGAAGATTTTATAAATGGAAATTAGGACTGACATAAAACTTGGAGATAGTAAAAAAATCTTAAAAAAATTACCTGATAATTCGGTTGACTTAATATTTACTTCACCACCTTATGCTGACCAAAGAAAATCTACTTATGGTGGAATTCATCCAGATAAATATGTTGATTGGTTTCTACCGATTTCAGAAGAACTATTCAGAGTTTTGAAGCCAACAGGAACATTTGTCCTAAACATAAAGGAAAAAGTTGTCAAAGGAGAAAGAAGCACTTATGTAATGGAATTGATTTTGGCAATGAAAAAACAAGGTTGGTTATGGACAGAGGAATTTATTTGGCATAAAAAAAATGCTTTTCCAGGAAAATGGCCGAATAGATTCAGAGATTCTTGGGAAAGACTTTTGCAGTTCAATAAAGATAAAAAATTTAATATGTACCAAGAAGAAGTTATGGTACCTATGGGAGATTGGGCAAAAACAAGACTTAAAAACTTGAGTGAAACCGACAAAAAAAGAGATGAATCTAAAGTTGGTAGTGGTTTTGGAAAAAATATATCTAATTGGGTTGATAGAAAAATGGCATATCCAACTAACGTATTACATTTAGCAACTGAATGTAATAATAAAAATCATAGTGCAGCTTTTCCAGAGTCTTTACCTGAATGGTTCATCAAACTATTTACCGAACAAGAAGATGTTGTTTTAGACCCATTTATGGGTTCAGGAACAACAAATTTTGTAGCACAGAGAATGAACAGAAATTCGATTGGAATTGAAATCTTGCCAGAGTATTACAATATGGTTAAAGAACAATTAGAACCAACCAAATTAATATTATTAGAACCAGAAGACGAATATGAATCAACTGAACTTAACGGACGTCACGCAGTACGTTGAAGAAAACATAGGAACATTTCATCAAAAAAGAATTGAACGACTAAATAAACTCAAATTAAAAACCGTTCTAAAAAAGAAAAATCCTTATTTATTTAAAGCAAAACACTTATTAACAGCAAACGAAATCGTACAAGGAATTGCAGATGCATATATTTCGTCTGGTGAAGAAACAATATTTGGTGATTGGTTAGAAGGTCTTGCTATTTTTATTAATCAAAAAGTATATGGTGGTTGGAAATCTGGAATTCCAAATATCGATTTAGAATTTGATAAAGACAACGCTCGTTACATTGTTAATATAAAATCTGGCCCAAATTGGGGAAACAGTAGTCAAATTTCTAAAATGAAATCCGATTTTAAAACAGCTCAACGAACATTAAGAACCAGTAATTCCAATCTAATGGTTGTTTCAATAAATGGTTGTTGTTATGGAATTGACAATCGACCAGACAAAGGAGATTATTTCAAATATTGCGGACAGGAATTTTGGGAATTTGTTTCTGGAAATTCTGACTTATATACTGAAATAATTGAACCGCTTGGACACAAATCTAAAGAAAGAAATGATGAATTTATGGAATCATACTCGAATATGATTAATAAATTTACGAGAGATTTCATTAAAGACTTTTGTAAATCAAACGGAGAAATCGATTGGATAAAATTGGTCGAATTTAACTCTGGAAAAAAGAAATAAAATACTGTGCCCAACAATGGCTATAAGTAATTGCTTGTTCTCGCCTACTTCTGAAAATCCTCGCGGATTTTCAGTTTGGTGTGTACTTGCAAAGTTAAGTGCTAAACCACGCAACTACTCATAGCCGAGACCGTTGGCAACAAGCTAAAATCACTCAAATGGAACGTCGAACGATAATAATAATTGGATTTCTATTCTGTTTAATCGGAATTTTTATCGGACCATTATTTTATGAAAACACACAATATGGAGAGATTTTCTTTTTGTTAATTATATATCCAATTCCTGCATTAATTTTAGCAACTCTAAATGGATACTTACTTCGATTTTCGGAATTGAAAACTCAAAATCTGATTTTAAAAATCGGAATTGCAATCATTCCTATTCTAATTATGATATTGCTTGCGATTGGAAAGGAATCACCAATTCAATTTGTAGCAACTTTTGGAATTATTGGAATTGGAATAACTAATCTTATTTGGATTACAAAATTGACTAAAAACCAATTGACCACAAACTAAAAAATGAAAATAAAAACTATAATACTGACTATGGGAATTCTATCATTTTTATTTGGTTGCAAAAACGAGAATAGATATCTAGATAAACACGGAAATGAAATCATTGAAAAAGGAGATGAAACATATATAATCCCAGCCGAATATGAAAAAACAGGAGTAACATATAAAATCTTTTTGAGGAATGAAACTGACAAAACTGTAAGTATTAAAGATAAATTTGCCTTGAAACCGAATGATGAGAAAGTATTCGAATTTGTTGATACAGATTCCCTTTTGTTTGACATTGGACCTAAAATCTATTTCGGAGATACTGGACTTGAGGTCGATGATAAAAAAGGTGAATTAGCTGGAATTGGAGGCGAATATTGGGAGAAATATAATGTTCCTGATGATGTTGAATATGGATTTGTAATAGTACCATCTGGCGAAGGAGATATGCCAACCGAATAAAAGCCAGTTGCCAACACCGTGTATAATTAATTGCTTTGGTCGTTGCCTATTTGGAAAATTCCTTCGGAATTTTCTCGCGTTCGTTTTTGTTTACTAAATTAGTTGCTTAAACACGCAACTAACCATACACAAGAACGTTGGCAATAATTATGAAAAACCTATTCCTAAAGAAAATATTACTTCTGACAATAATGTTGATTTCATTCAGCTCATTTGCTTGTGAATGTGAATGCGAAGGAGATTGTTCTTTTAGCGGAGTAGCAAACGGAATGGAATTCGTTGCTCTTGTGAAAGTAATAGAATACTCTGACTTTCTTAACGAAGAAATAATTGGTTATGAAGGAAAAATGCCTTTTTCTATGACAGTTGAAATCATAAAAAAGTATAAAGGTACCGAATCACGAAAACGAATCAAAATTTGGGGAGACGACGGAGCTCAATGTAGACCTTATATTGCGGAATTTGAAATTGGAAAATATTATTTAATTGCACCAACTCGAATAGAAAAAGATTCTGAACTTGGAAAACAAAATGATTATGATTTCTTCTCTTGTTGGACTGATTATTTGACTGTCGACATTGAAAATGGAATTGCAATTGGAGAATATTCCAAAAAAAGGAATAAAATATTACTGAAAGAACTTGAAAACGAACTGGAAAAATAACTATTGCCAACAATGTATAACCGCAATTACGGCGGATTCGACTACGTCCGAATCCACTCGGAATTGCTAACGTCTGTGCTAAACCGAAAAACATTAACTTTAATCCCGTAACTGACGGTTATACGAAACCGTTGGCAAACATTTAACTGAAGGCATCGTCCTGAAATAGGTTGACTAAAAAATCATTTAAAATTAGTCAACATATGGAACAACAATCAAAATCATC
>NZ_JARYTG010000014.1:0-5494 GCF_029911945.1 Winogradskyella sp. SYSU M77433
GCGTTGGCAAAGACATACTCTTTTGCAATTTTTGGTTGCAGCGTTGGCTGGTGCGAATTGCAAATGTGTATGGCTTTAAGCGTTGGCATTATTTTCATTTTTATCTATTTTTCATTTCCACTCTGTTACGAATAGTTTCGGTTAAAAGGGAATACAATTGCGGAAGAATGTCGGCTTTGAAACCATAAGCATTTAAAATTTCTTCATCAAATTTAATTCTGTCTTTTTGTTGGTATTCGTTTTCGTAATCCTGAATTTGTCGTTTGCTAAGCGGTACAAATTTTGAAAGGATGTTTTTCTTTTGACTTTCGGAAAGCAAACTTGGGTCAAGCATTTTCATTTTAGTTTTGAAAAAGTCTGCATTCAAATCTAATGCTCCCAAATTCCTAGAAACTCCGTTTAGTTCAACAATCAAAAGTGAAACGATTGAATTGAGCAAAGCCGATACAATTTCAACATCTTTCTTTTTTACTCGAATAGCAACCAATCTTTGATTGAGATACAAAGGTGATTTGCTGAAAGAAAAAAATAATCGTTGACTTGGGTTTATGGAAATAAAAATGTTTGCCGATTCTTCGGGTGCAAGTGAATACCAAAATGGTTTTCTCGTTTTCAAAACTTCGGCTAAAGCAATTCCTGTTTTGTTTGTCGTAGTTTCAAACTTTTTGATGTGCTTGTAAGCATTAGGATATTTTGCTTTTAAAGTCTTTTCATCTTCATTACAAACGAAAAGATTGTATTCTGATATGTTGCTGTAAGCAATTGTTTTGAGTTGTTGGCTCGTTTTTAAAATCGGCAACAAAAATTCCTTTTCAATTTTAAGGGTTTTGTTTTCTTCGTTGGATATGATGTGCATATTATCCCAACCTGTTCTCGTTCCTCTACCTGTGTCGTAAATATTTGGAAATGGATTTATGAGTTTATCCTCAAAAACACTCAGCGGATTTTGATTGACAAAATACGTTGCCCAATTTTCTTGCGAAGCAAGAGAATTGACTAAATGCGATTGTTCAACAATGCTAACTGTAAGTGTTTTGTCGGTTTTGTGAAATACGTTTTTGAATTGATTATCCTCTTCCCAATTAGCATTATGCGGATTAGTGCAGTTGTCAATTTCGGTATAAAAATCTTCAAACTGTTGCAAAGACTTGTTTGTAAATAGGTTTTCCAACTTCTCATTTACAGTTACAAATTTCGTAAGTTCTTTACTCGTTCCTTTTTCAAGCGTAATAAATATGGTACTGACTTTTGAATCTTTAAACCAATGTTCAGCATTGCTTTTCACAATGTATTTGATGTGAAAGTTGTCCAACAGAAATTTCTTGAACTGCAAACCGTAATTCTTTCCCAACCAAGCATTGGAAGTAATTGCTGATAAAATTCCGCTGTCCTTTAAGAACTTCAATGAGTTGTAAAAGCAATAAATGTAATAATCACTTTTCCCGTTGATTTCAAATTTGTTGCCGTTTAAAAAAGCGGTTTGAGTTTTCGCAAATTCACTTTCAAACTGCGTATTCAAAATTTCATTCGGAATATCTTCTTGCTGAATGAACGGGAAATTTGAAACAACAGCATCAAATTTCGGTATTGGAATTTGGTTGATTTTGTCAATATCCTTGTTGTCGGGAATTGCGATTGTTTGTTTGGGGACAAGCGTAAAAAAGTCTTTTCGTATTACTCTCGGAAAGTTTGCTGTATCGTCAACTCTTTGTTTGTATAGGTTGATGACCGAAAGGGTTGCAGGAAAATGGGAAATATCATTGCCCCAAATCTGATTTAAAACTTGTTGATGATTTTTGTTTCCAAAAAACTTTAATGTGTGATAGAACGAATTTAAAAATGTTCCTGTGCCTGATGTTGGGTCAATGACAACATCATTTCGGCTTCTGATTGCCGAAAAGGTAACAAGATTTGCCAATGTCTCGGAAGTGAAGTATTGTCCGAATTTCTGTTTTTCTTCCTGCGGCACTAAGTTTTCCAAAATATGCCCGATTACCTCATTTGGTAATACTTTGAAATCAAATTCATTAAAAACAGAAACGAGTTTAAAAAGCAATTCATCAATCGTTTCGTTGAACGGAATTTTATCTGTAAAATCACTCTCAAAAACGGCTTGATAATCTATTTTCTTTGCTTGGTCAAAGAAGTCGTTCAGTTGCTTTTGAACTTTATTGCTGTCCGTCAATTCCAACTTAGATACTTTGCCTGACAAGTTTTCTGAAAGGGTGAGATAGAAAAGAATTTTGCCGATAAACTTATAGTAAGTGAATTTTGCTAAAACTTCTTCGGGCTCAACCTTTTCAACTCGTCTTGATGAAGTTGATAGAATTTTAAGGGTAGCACTTTCAACAATTTTCCATTGATTAAATTCTTTTCTGAATGAACTATCATCTCCTTTCAGTTCGTTGATTTCATTTTGAAATTGGGGAACGAAATGTTGGGAAGTTTGCAAAACAGCTTCAACAATGTTGGACGAAATGTTTATCGCCTTTTTCAGTTTTCCGTCTTGGTAAAGTTGTCCTAAATCGTGAAGTATTTCATTTAATCGCTTTTGAAGTTTGGCTTCGTGTTTTTTGTAGTTGTTTCTGTCGGCTAAATCATTTCTGCTTATGATGTCTTTTTCTTTTGGGTAAACTTTCAGTTTTTCCAATCCCGAAATAGAATATTTATCATCTTTGATTTTCCAAATAATCGCTTCCGTCCCGTTCCAAGTAACAAAAGAATCGGATTTTAAACGTTCTGCTTTTTCCAAAGCATTTTCCAACATTTCGGTGTTATCTGCTTCGGTATCTGGGAATTTCAACTCCCAACCATTAAAAACAATACCTGAAACTTTGTCTATAAACAAAAGAACATCAGGAAATTTTGTTCTTCCTGATGCGACTTTTAATCCTTCGTCATTGGTTGCGTCTTGAAATAGGGTAGTGCCGTCATTAATGGCTTGTTTTATCCAACTTATGATTTGACCTGCCCAAGCTCTTTCATTTAATTTCATAGTTTAAAGTGTGGTATTCTGCAATTGGTTCTTTAAAAAGTCTAAGCGTAGCTTCTTTGATTTTCTTTGTTTTTAGCGTTTCTTCAATCCTGTCCGTACAAACTTTGATGTAATCAACAGGTTTTACTTTGTGAAGCAGTACATCTTCATTTTTTTCAATTCCAATGAAATTTCTGTTTTCCAAAATTGCAGAAAGTAAAAAACTGCCACTGCCACAAGCGTTATCTAAAACGATGTCGCCCTGATTTGTAAAAGTTTTAATTAGGTAACGACCTAATTCAATCGGTTTTTGGGTTGGGTGATAAACTGTTCCTTCCGATTCGGCAGTTTTTACATAAACATAGTCGTCAATCGGTTGTTCTTCATAAAATACCACATCATTTGGGTAGCGTTTTCCGTTACTTTTTACGTGTCGAGGTTTAAAATCTCCATAACTTCCTGTGTATTGGTCTTTTCTAATTCCTTTGTCATAGGCTTCTCCGTCAGTCATTTGCGGATTGTATTTTGGTTGTTTCTTGTAAAAAACACAGATGTCTTCGTGTTTGCGAAGTGGTTGTTTTTTTGCATTGAGGAAGTTGGTGGATTTAGACTTTATCCAAGTGATTTTATACTTGAATGATTTTTCATTGCTCAAAATTAATTTGGCAGTAAAAACTCCTTGTGAAGTAAGTACAATTGCCCCATTGTCTTTTACAATTCGTTCATATTCTGCCCAAAGTTTTTCCAAGTCAATCACGGAATCCCATTTGTTTTGAGTTGTTCCATAAGGCAAATCACAAAGAACCATATCTACCGACTTGTCGGGAATAGATTGCATCACTTCCAAACAATCTCCTTGAATTACTTTGTTTACAAAGTCCTCAATGGGTCTTTTTTTCTTTTTGCCGTTTAAGGAAAGTACATATCCGTTTTGATGAGTATGTCCGTTTGTTCCATACTTGATTTTTTCTTCTGCAACCATCATTGCAGGTAAAGCCAAATCTTCGTCTTTGATTTCGTAAACGATTTTGTCGCTAAGCCATTGGACAACAATTTCGTCCTTTTCAATCTTATAGCATTTACAAAGTAGGTTTAGTTGTTCCCTTGTTGGCAGTCGTTTTCCGTTTTCGATTCTGCTTAGCAAGGTTTTATTTATTCCTGTTTTTTTGGTTACATCCTCCAATAATAATTTCCGTTCTTCTCTTATATTTTTAAATGTCGTTCCTGTTGATTTCATACGTTGAAATTATCGAGTTGCCAATTTTTGTCAAATTTACATATAGTTCTCAACTCAACAAATTTTTCTGCCATCTTTTTATTCGAGCGTTGGCAAAAAACAGCTCTTTTGGTTTTTTGAGCGTTGGCTTTGCGTGTTGGTAAAAACCAAATGTGCTGTTTGTGCGGTTGGCTTTTCTTGTATGCCGCACAACGGTCTCGGCTATGAGTAGTTGCGTGGGTTAGCACTTAACTTAGCAAGTACACACCAAACTGAAAATCCGCGAGGATTTTCAGAAGTAGGCGAGAACAAGCAATTACTTATAGCCATTGTTGGCAGTAGTTATTTTATTATAAAATGTTGAACTTGACTTGTGCTATCTCCATATGTATCTACCTTTCCTACATCAAGTTTGTCATATTCGTTTTGATTAATTTTTGTAATCAACTCAGTTTCAAAATCGCTTATTCTACCATTTAATCTTCTAACATTTTTTCCTAATATTTTCGCCAATGGTATTTCTTCGTTAGCTTTAAACTTTGGAAGAGTATAACTCAATAATTCAGTAAATTCAGGAAACTTGTCAATTACTGTTTCTAAATGGTGTTTACTATTGTAGTCAATTAAATAAAGATTGTTGAGAAGATGTTCAATTATGTTTAGTACAATTCGTAGACTTTCTTCTCTCGGAACTTTCATTTCGTGAACAGAGTCATTACCGATGAATCTTATTGAATGTAGTCTTTTAGATTCTTTTTCTGTTATCAACTTATTTCTTACCAAAGCATTTATCTTTTTTTCAAGATTTCTACCAGGTATCTCTTCTTCAATACAAATAGCCTCAATTATTGCTCTGAATGCTACTCCTGTTAAAATAAAACAATCAGCATTAAATGCTTTAATTGCCTCATCATAAACAACTTTTATTTTTTTTGGTAAAATATGAATATTTTCTAATTTCCTTAACGCTCTTGATTTTTTAGGATAAGTATCAACAGTTATGTCGGGTATCCATTCTCCGTGCTCATTGGGATAAGCAGATTCAATATCCACAAATTCTTCTCTAAAAGAAACTCTTTCACAACCTAGGCATTCAACTATCATATAGTCAATAGCATAATCATAATCTTCATTATCACTTCTGATACTATGTTTTGATAAGATATTATGATTTGTCTTAAAGTTACATCTTAAACAATAACTTTTCTTCGTTTTTGCCATAGTTTGTGTCTTGTCCTGAAATAGGTTGACCATTTTTGGATGTATTTTAAATGGTTAAAAATTCCAGCTTGTTATTATTTTTC
>NZ_JARYTG010000015.1:2500-5160 GCF_029911945.1 Winogradskyella sp. SYSU M77433
CTCTGGCCTGTCTTTCCAAACAGTTCTAGTTCATTATAGATCGAATATTGCAGTCCTACAACCCCAATATTGCCGTAACAACATTGGTTTGGGCTAATCCGCGTTCGCTCGCCACTACTAGCGGAATCACTTTTGTTTTCTTCTCCTCCGGGTACTTAGATGTTTCAGTTCTCCGGGTTCGCTTCCTTTCGGATAACATGTCTTCAACATGCTGGGTTGCCCCATTCGGATATCTGCGGATCAATTTGTATGTGCCAATCCCCGCAGCTTTTCGCAGCTTATCACGTCCTTCATCGCCTCTGAGAGCCTAGGCATTCCCCATACGCTCTTACTTAGCTTATTGTACTTTTGTCTTTTTAATGAGTTATAATTGCTCGTTACAATTATTAATTTTATTAAATATTTCTATCTAATTTTCATGTATCTTTTTTCAATATGTCAATGAACTTTTGGTCTTCTGACCTTGTGGAGAATACCGGAGTCGAACCGGTGACCTCCTGCGTGCAAGGCAGGCGCTCTAGCCAGCTGAGCTAATTCCCCATATACTAGTAGTTAGTATATAGTAGTTAGTAGTTAGTCTAACTACCCACTCAACTTCTAGAATTTCCTTTAATTAGTAGTCTCAGGCAGACTCGAACTGCCGACCTCTACATTATCAGTGTAGCGCTCTAACCAGCTGAGCTATGAGACTCTACTTAATTATTGATATCTTAAATTAACAGCAAAAGAACAAACTATCTATTTCCTTTTTTTTCCTCTTAGTCGTCTTTCTCTAGAAAGGAGGTGTTCCAGCCGCACCTTCCGGTACGGCTACCTTGTTACGACTTAGCCCTAGTTACCGATTTTACCCTAGGCCGCTCCTTGCGGTGACGGACTTCAGGCACTCCCAGCTTCCATGGCTTGACGGGCGGTGTGTACAAGGCCCGGGAACGTATTCACCGCATCATGGCTGATATGCGATTACTAGCGATTCCAGCTTCACGGAGTCGAGTTGCAGACTCCGATCCGAACTGTGATAGGGTTTATAGATTCGCTCCTTCTCGCGAAGTGGCTGCTCTCTGTCCCTACCATTGTAGCACGTGTGTAGCCCAGGACGTAAGGGCCGTGATGATTTGACGTCATCCCCACCTTCCTCACGGTTTGCACCGGCAGTCTTGCTAGAGTTCCCGACATTACTCGCTGGCAACTAACAACAGGGGTTGCGCTCGTTATAGGACTTAACCTGACACCTCACGGCACGAGCTGACGACAACCATGCAGCACCTTGTAAGTAGTCCGAAGAAAGATCTATCTCTAAATCATGCAACTTACATTTAAGCCCTGGTAAGGTTCCTCGCGTATCATCGAATTAAACCACATGCTCCACCGCTTGTGCGGGCCCCCGTCAATTCCTTTGAGTTTCATTCTTGCGAACGTACTCCCCAGGTGGGTCACTTATCACTTTCGCTTAGCCACCCAGACCGAAGTCCGGACAGCTAGTGACCATCGTTTACGGCGTGGACTACCGGGGTATCTAATCCCGTTCGCTCCCCACGCTTTCGTCCATCAGTGTCAATATATCGTTAGTAATCTGCCTTCGCAATTGGTATTCTATGTAATATCTATGCATTTCACCGCTACACTACATATTCTAACTACTTCACGATAATTCAAGATGACCAGTATCAAAGGCAATTCTACAGTTGAGCTGCAGGATTTCACCTCTGACTTAATCATCCACCTACGAACCCTTTAAACCCAATGATTCCGGATAACGCTCGGATCCTCCGTATTACCGCGGCTGCTGGCACGGAGTTAGCCGATCCTTATTCTTACGGTACCGTCAGCCATCTACACGTAGATGGGTTTCTTCCCGTATAAAAGCAGTTTACAACCCATAGGGCAGTCTTCCTGCACGCGGCATGGCTGGATCAGGCTCTCGCCCATTGTCCAATATTCCTCACTGCTGCCTCCCGTAGGAGTCTGGTCCGTGTCTCAGTACCAGTGTGGGGGATCCCCCTCTCAGGGCCCCTATCTATCGTCGCCATGGTGCGCCGTTACCGCACCATCTAGCTAATAGAACGCATACTCATCTTTTACCGCCGAAACTTTAATTTCAATAACATGCGAAATTGAAATACTATGGGGTATTAATCTTCATTTCTAAAGGCTATCCCCCCGTAAAAGGTAGATTGTATACGCGTTACGCACCCGTGCGCCACTCGTCAGCAAAAAAGCAAGCTTTTTCCTGTTACCGTTCGACTTGCATGTGTTAGGCCTGCCGCTAGCGTTCATCCTGAGCCAGGATCAAACTCTTCATCGTTAAATCTTAAATATTATTTAACAACTAATAGGAATTTTTCAGTACTCAAAATGGTTTGTTCTCTTGTTTTAAACCAACCGTTTCCAGTTGATTTTTACGCTGTCAATTCAATATGTTAATGAACTTTTCTTTACTTTCTCTTAACGTTGTTTCGCTAAGCGGGTGCAAATATAAAACCCTTTTTTCATTCCCGCAACATCTTTTTAATTTTTTTTAAAAAATTTTTTCGATGTGCTTTTTTATGGAAATGAACTTCTGAAACTTGCCTCTCGGGACGTCTGTTTCGGGGCGCAAATATATAACCCTTTTCCTTATTCACAACTACTTTTTTAATCTTTTTTTAATCTTTTTTACAATT
>NZ_JARYTG010000016.1:0-5072 GCF_029911945.1 Winogradskyella sp. SYSU M77433
GATTTTGATTGTTGTTCCATATGTTGACTAATTTTAAATGATTTTTTAGTCAACCTATTTCAGGACGATGCCTTTTTCCAAATTGCATACAACGGTCTCGGCTATGAGTAGTTGCGTGTTTTAGCAATAAACTTTGCAAGTACACACCAAGTTGGAAATTCCACAGGAATTTCCAAAGTAGGCCAGAACAAGCAATTACTTATAGCCATTGTTGGCAACAGTTTTTATTAATTCAGGTTACAGTCTTTCGTTCAAATCTTGTCTTCCAACAATTGCCATTATTTCTACAATATTCTCATTTACTTTGAAATAAATGCTATCAACTCCACAAACACAGCGTCTGTAGTCTTTTTTTATATAGTCAACCGATTCAAATGAAAAAGGTCTTTGGGCAATTATTTCGAAATATTTAAAAAATGATTCAAAGTATTTATCCGCTTGAGTCATTCCAAATTTTTTCACACCGTAATGATGAATCCGTATCAAGTCATTTTTCGCTTCATTGCTTAATCTATATTTAGTCATTAAGCAAAGACTTTGATTGCGCTAAAATTTCATTTTTACTTTCACTTGTAAATCCGCTATTTTCGGCTTTTTCCAATTTAGCGCGAATCCAGTTAATTTCAACTTGTTGTTTTCGAGCTTGTCTAATTAAGTCGTTTACTAGTTCACTCTTACTTGAATACTCTTTTTTATCCACTTGGGTTTTCAGCCATTCATCGTTTGGCTTTGTAAATGATATACTTTGTCTTGCCATAATTTATTTATTTGATGTAAATATACACCAAATACGAACCATTTCCAAATTGTTGCCAACGGTCTCGGCTATGAGTAGTTGCGTGGGGTAGCACTTAAGTTTGCAAGTACAAACCAAATTGAAAATCCGCGAGGATTTTCAGAAGTAGTCGAGAACAAGCAATTACTTATAGCCATTGTTGTAGCCAGTTTTTATTCTTTATAAATATATAATCTAATTTCATTATAAGTCTTAAACCTAAATAAGTAAGCATTAATACCGTTCGTTGATTTCCATTTAGTATCTATTCTGCCAGAATCTTCCTCTTGCTCTATGTTTAATGGGTTACCTAATAATTCGCTTACAGCTTTAACAATAAAGTCATATTTGGAATTAAATTGATCACTTAGATCTGTTTTTATTTCTGAACTTATTCCAAAATTAGATTCTTTGAACGTCTCCCAATTGAATGAAACAACTTTAATATTTTTATCATCTTTTGTGAAGAAATAATTTGTTTGTCCATCAAAATAAGGACATTCGTAGCGTCTATAACTAATCGGATTTCCAAATTTGAATCCCTTTTCATTTGGGTAGATACCTTTTCCAAGTGACCAAAAATGTCCAAGTGAAACATCTAACGAATTAATACTATTTTCATATTCCAGCATTTTAGAAAGCTCGAAATCTTTGTTACTCTTAAATTCTGAAATAGCTAATTTGAGATGAGTTTTAAACTCTTGTTCTCCAAATGCAATATTTTTATCAGCATTCTTTATGCAAGTTGAGTCTATTTTTGTCTCAATTTGAAATTGTTCAAAATTTTCTTTTGGAATAACCTTAAATTTTACAAAATCAATTTTTTCAATTGGGTAAGGCCAATATTCAATTGATTTTATACTTTTAAAAAGGGCAGAAGTGGAAGTTTTTTGAAGTTTTCTTTTATTTGGGATTTTGATTTTTAAATCATAATCAAGATTATCATCTAATCCGCTAATTAGAACAAGCATAGAATTGGTTTTGTTACCAAATTTCCCGTTTGCAAATACCCCAATTATTTGATTTTCTTGTGGTTTAATTTTTATTATAGAATCCATTTTTGATAAGTCGATAATTTCATTGAATGGACTTTTTGATATTAATTCAAAATCAAGATTTTTTTCGGGATTATTAAATTCAATTTTAAAAAGTGTTCCGATTTCTACTTCTTGTGAATAAGCTGAAATA
Organism: Winogradskyella sp. SYSU M77433; assembly: GCF_029911945.1. Classification (NCBI taxonomy): domain Bacteria; kingdom Pseudomonadati; phylum Bacteroidota; class Flavobacteriia; order Flavobacteriales; family Flavobacteriaceae; genus Winogradskyella; species Winogradskyella sp. SYSU M77433. The sequence goes on from NZ_JARYTG010000016.1 coordinate 1,964, forward strand.
GAAAGGCTTAATATTATAAATATATTGAATAGTTTTTTCATTTCTCAAATTGGCTACAACGGTCTTGTATAACAATCAGTTGCGGATTGCTTGGAAACTAAGATAGCTAAAATTCCCGACTTTTATACTTGCGCGGTTGTGTCCGCAGGACACAAAGCCGCAATTGTTGTTATACGGTGTTAGCAATAGTCTTTTCATTAATTGTTCAATTTAGCAAATAAAATTCCTATGATTTTCTCTAATATTATAATCGTTGGTTTTAGAACTTTTATTTGTCTATCATTATATCCTTTTTGAGCGTGAAAAATATTGCAACGAATAGAGTATAGGTATTCTAAAACAGCACAAATTCGAATATCTGTTTTATTAGAGTCCATTTTTTTTAATAATTCAGCATCTTTTTCAGGTTGTGGTTCTGCTGTAACAAGATGAAGCTTAATATTAAATTTATTCTTTTTGATTATTTCTTTTAGTTCGTCAATTGCTTTAACTACGGTTTTGTCGTTTTTAAACTCTTTGTCAATGTGATTACTTTTTAGATATTGTACAACATAATTTATTGAAGCTTTTCTGTCAGGAAAAGTATTTCCTAAATTTATCTGACCATTATTAGCCAAACGATATGTTGTTTCAACATAAAGCCTATTGTAAACAACATATAGAGTGAAAAATTTATCAAAAGCTCCTTGTAAATTTGAGCTGTCAATATTGTTGGCTTTTTGTAACCAATTATTACAAAAGTCGTTGATTTCTTGTTTTATCATTAGGAAATTAAAATGGTTCTTTTTTTATAGTTGCATTGCCACCATAGGACTTAATTAAATGTAATAAAGCTTTTTCCATTCTAGGTTTTAATCCGTCTGAAATAAATTTATTTGTCAGTTTAATTTCGAAAGATGTACTTTCTGAAATTTCGTAATAATTCTCATCAGATGGTTTTGCATCTTTAGTTTTGCTTTTATTTTTGTCAAAAAACAAGGTTATAACATCCCAACCTTCTTGGTCATTTGCATCGAATTTTTTATGATGAATTTTTATTTGTTTTATATCCTTAATTGGTAACTGTGTCCAATAGCCGTAATTATCGGCGAATATCCATAAATAATATATAAATCCATCGTCGAAAATCAATTCACGAGTGCTATTGACTGGGCTTTCGTATTCATTATATTTTTCCACAATCCATTTTTCAGTTTCCTCTTTTGATTGACTGAAAACAGAGAAATATGTAAAGAAAATTAATATTGTTATAAATTTGCTCATAGTTGTTTTTCAGATTATTGCTAACGGTCTCGTATAACCGTCAGTTACGGGTTAATATGCGTTAATTTTCGGTTTAGCACTGACGTTAGCAATTCCGAGTGGATTCGGACGTAGTCGAATCCGCCGTAATTGCGGTTATACATTGTTGTACACCGTTTTTTATTTAGTTGGGATTTTATATTTTCCATCTATTAATTCCCAATTATTTTTCTTTCGGTCAAACACAAATCTCATATCAGGTACGTAGCCATTTGTTCCGCCACAATCTAATGCAAAATCCGCTTTTTTAAATTTCAGTCCATTGTTGAAATGAATTTTCCGCTTTCCAGTAACATTTACAATTCCAAAATTCACGTCAATTGTGTCAATTCCGATTATTTTGTGAGTCAGACGCAAAACCCGAATTGTCTTTTTTTCTTTTATTGACAAGTCAATTAATTCCTCATTGGTCAAAAACTTGTATCGGTCAGATACGTTCAGTTTGGAAATCCGCTGTCCATTTTCGTTGAGTTCAATATATTTCCAACCGCTCGAAAGTAAAAGGTCAAATCTGCTATTTAATGCTCTGACATAAATACTGTCCAACTCGCTTTTTTCAATCGAATTCAGTTCCGTTTCTTGTCCAAATGACAAAAATCCGATAAAGGTCAATATGATTACAAATGCTTTTCTCAAATGGTGTACAACGTTGTTGTGTATGGAAAGTTGCGTTTTTGTGAGCGAGGATTTTCCGAAGGAAAATCAGATGTAACAAAAATGCAACTTCCTTTGGTTAAGCACTAATTTAGCAATTTTTTATACACGTTGTTACCACACGTTTTTTTATTCATTTAACAAGCATTCGGCTATTTTCTTAAATTTCAGGTCTCTTTTTTCTTTTACCTTATAGTCCTTTTGATATTCTATATTAACTCTTATCATATCAATATCTTCCTCACTGATTTTTCTTAATTGTTCTAATTCCAAATCAACAAACATTGAATATGTCCCACAATCAATTTCACTATTATTTCTTGGTAATTTTATTATGTTACCGTTTTTAAACTTTATAGAAACATAAGAATCATTAGTTACACATTGTTTGAATCCTGTATTTAAACTAACATAAAATGAATATTTTATTTCATCATTTTGCTTAAACTTATATAAAGTTACGTTTACGAAATCAGCCATTCCTTTTGAGGCTAAATTAAACAATCGAGTATTAGTTATCTCCATATTGTCGAATTCGTTAATTTTTTTGTTAAGCTTACAATTTTTTTGAGCAAAGGAATTAATTGTAAAAATTAGGAAAAATGTATAAGTTAAAAATTTCATAGTCTTAAATTTATAAATACTTTAATATAGCAACATCTATTATTTTTTCGGAAAGTTCATTTTCGATATTCATTTTTTGAGCTAAATATTCAACTTTTGACTTTTCTTGTTCATTGACTTTCCCGTCACAAAATACTCCCTCAATTAAATAAATAAATATTTTTTTATAATCCGTACTGTCAATTCCTTCCAGACAATAGTCTATTAATTCATCAATATTTTGTTGATTGTTCTGAAGAACTAAATCAAAGAACTCTTCTAATAATTCAAATCTTTCCATACTGATTCCTCCATCAAAGAAAGCGTTGTAGAAGTCGAAAAACACTCCAGTTTCATTTGCGCCAAAACTACCTTCAGCAAAACAGTAATAGCATAAAAATAAATATTTTTGATGTTTATCAAATTCAAACTTATCTTCTTTCTGTGTTTTTAATTTATCAAACATATCATCGTTTTTGTCTTGTCCTGAAATAGGTTGACCATTTTTGGATGTATTTTAAATGGTTAAAAATTCCAGCTTGTTATTATT
>NZ_JARYTG010000017.1:0-4143 GCF_029911945.1 Winogradskyella sp. SYSU M77433
CTTTTGCTGGACCTCTAGAATTCTTTACAGGATATTGTGTCTCTGAACCAACTAGTAATGATGGAAATGGTGTTAATTATGTTACACTGGGTATTACTAACTTCCCTAGTTTAGGTGATGTAACTTATGAAAACCAAACTTCACCTGTCGTTAATGCCTTCCAAGGCATTGAAACTACTGTGGAAATTGAGTTTGGACACACTTTCACTTACTATACCAACATATGGATAGATTTTAATGATGATTTAATTTTTGATGCTTCTGAATTAGTATTCCAAGGAGAATCTGCAGGCGGAGCTAATCCACATATATTAGACGCTTCATTTATAATGCCTATTACTGCTACTCTTGGCCAGCATAGAATGCGTATCGGAACAGCCGATTCTGGTCAGGCTACACCAGATCCTTGTTACAATGGTACTTGGGGTGTTACGCTAGATTTTACTGTAAACATACAGGAATTATTATGTACACTTCCAGATGCCAACTATACCGTGACACCGGATTGTGCAGGAAATCAATTCTTTATTGATGTAGATGTCACAAGTATGGGTGATGCTGCAACATTAGAACTTTCTAACACCTATGATGCCAACACAGTTCAAGCACCTAATGTCGGTTTATACCAAGTTGGTCCGTTCCCTTTTGGTACTTCTGTAAACGTTTTTGTGATGAACGAACAAGATAATAACTGTACCATTAGTAGTGATACGTTTGAGTTATTAGCTTGTCCACCTGTAAATGACAACTGTGTTGATGCTACAGTTGCTGCTGTAAACACTGATGGTGAGTGTACTGTAGTAACTCCTGGAACATTACTAGAAGCCACTCCTTCAAGTACACCTGCTGGATCTTGTGCTGGTAACCCAGATGATGATGTTTGGTTCCAATTTGTTGCTAATGATGACACACAACTTATCACATTAGAGAATATAGTTGGTTCATCTACAAATCTTGATCATGGTTTATATGAAGGAACATGTGGGTCTTTAACGGAAATATATTGTTCTACAGAAGCTTCTATAATAACACCAACTTTAACCGTTGGAAATACATACTACATACGAGTATTTTCTTTTGGATCTAACAGTGAAGACACAACTTTCGATTTATGTATAAGACCAGGTCTTGATAATGTCATTGTAGATCAAACTACTTATACTGTTGAGCAACTTGTCCAAGATATTTTAATTGGTGGTGAATGTGCTCAAATATCAAACATTACTTATTCAACAGGTACAGATTATGGCCAAGATAATGGTATAGGTTATTTCTCAATGTCTGGTGACGGCATTGGATTCCCTTTTGATGAAGGTATTATTCTAACATCTGGAGATGCAAGTTTAGCTTCTGGGCCAAATACAAATGCAATGAGTAATGGAACTTCTGCTTGGCCTGGTGATAATGATTTAGAAAATGCAGTAGGTATTACAACTACAAATAATGCCTCAATAATTGAGTTTGATTTTGTTCCACTTGCGGCTCAAATAAGCTTTGACTTTTTAATGGCCTCTGAGGAATACAATGGCGGCTCTTTTGAGTGTACTTTTTCAGATGCATTTGCATTTCTTTTAACCGATTCTAATGGTGTCACTACTAATTTAGCTGTATTACCTAATACAACAACTCCTATCTTAGTAACTAATATCCACCAAGCGAATACAAGTTGTGGTGCTGAAAACGAACAATATTTTGGTGGTTATATCCCTGATAACTTACCGCCTATTTCATTTGATGGTAGAACAACCGTTTTCACTGCACAATCGGCAGTAAATGTTGGGGACACATACCATATTAAATTAGTTATAGCTGACCAAAGTGACTCTGCTTTCGATTCTGGAGTATTCTTACAAGCAGGTAGTTTTGATCTTGGTGAATTAAACTTAGGTGAAGATATTACTATCTCTTCTGGTGAAGCAACATGTTTAGGTGAACCTATAGTTCTTGATACACAAGCACCTAACCTACAACACGTATGGTTTAAAGATGGTATACAGATTCCAGGTGAAACTTCTTCTACTCTAACAGTAACAGAGCCTGATTTATATACTGCACAAGTAATTTTCTCAAGTCAATGTTTCTTAACTGATGATATAGTAGTAGAATTCTTGCCACCTCCAGTGCTTAATGAAGATCCTTCAGATCTAGAAAGTTGTTCTGCTACTGATGAAGCTCCATTTACTTTAAGTGATAATGATTCTGTTGTTTTAGGAAGTTTAGACCCTTCAATGCATACTATTTCATATCATCTTTCTGAAAGTGATGCAGAAAACAATTTAGCACCGATAACGGATTCACCTTATATAAACATATCTAATCCTCAAACTGTTTACGTTAGAGTACAAGACAATGTTACAAGTTGTTATAGTATAGCTTCCTTTGACTTGATTGTAACTGATCCTACTCATACAGCTGAAAGTGTAGATTATAGTATTTGTAACAGTGATGGTGAAGCAATTTTTGATCTTGGGTCTCATGATTCAAGTATTTTAAATGGTCAAGATGCTTCTCAATTTAATGTAACTTATCATTCGTCTGAGACTGATGCTATTAATAATCAAAATCCATTAGCTGACTCTTATACAAGTATGGGTGAAACTGTTTATGTACGTGTTGAAAGCATAAGTAATCCTTATTGTTATGTAGTCAATAGCTTTAGTTTAATTGTAAGTAGTCCTTCACATACTGCTGAAAGTGTAGACTACATCGAATGTGGAAATGGTGTTGAAGCTACTTTTGATCTTGCTTCTCATTCTTTAGACGTCTTAAATGGACAAGATGATACGCAATTCAATGTTACGTATCACTCATCAGAAGCTGATGCTGAAAATGATGAAAACTCATTACCTTATTCTTACAATAGTACAGGTGAAACTGTTTATGTACGTGTTGAATCAATTGACAATGAAGGTTGTTATGTAGTCAACAATTTTGATTTAATCATCGGAACTCAACCACAAGCCACGTTCGATCCATCATATGATTATGAAGTATGTCCAGGTGCTACGGTATCCATTGAGATTGCCCTTGTGCCTACCAACTTCAGTGTAGAGGATGTGACCATAAGCTGGTACTATGAAGGTACACAGATTAGCGGTGAGAGCGACCTTGTCCTTGACAGTGGCGTACTACTAAGTGGTGAGTACTCTGCTGAGATCATGTTCAACGATACGGGTTGTACAAACACTGTATACACAGATGTGGTAGAACTTGATTTCTGTGATTTCCCGCAAGGTATATCTCCTGGTGTATCACCTGGACAGAACGATACCTTCGACTTAAGCCCGTTCGATGTAACAGAGCTTAAGATTTTCAACAGAAACGGTACTCTAGTATACTCTAGAAGCAACTATATCGATGAATGGCACGGACAAACCAACAGTGGTGATGAGCTTCCTGTAGGAACTTATTTCTATACCGTGATATACGAAGGTGGTGCTAAATCGAAAACAGGATGGGTATACATCAACAAATAAATTTGACTAACTGAATCAACTTAAATTATAACATGAAAAAACTCTCTATTATAGCGGTCCTGTTACTGGCGTTCCAGATGCAGGCTCAACAGGACCCTCAGTATACGCAGTACATGTACAATATGAACGTCGTTAACCCTGCTTATGCCGGGTCGAGGGAGAACCTTTCCTTCGGGCTCTTATACAGAAAACAGTGGTCTGGTATCGATGGTGCACCTGAAACGGGTACCTTCTTCGGGCACGCTCCTGTGGGTGACAATCTTGGTATCGGTCTGTCGGTTATTGCCGATCAGATCGGTCCCGTACAAGAAACCAATGTCTATGCTGACGTATCCTATACTCTTAGACTTGGCGGTGAGCACAACTTAGCTTTTGGGGTTAAGGCTGGTGCTACTTTCCATGATATTGGATTGACGGACTTGGTTGTACAAAATGAGGATGATCCGTTCTTTAACCAGAACATCAACTCGACAACACCTAATATAGGTGCAGGTTTCTTTTACTATACCAATAAGTATTATCTATCCCTGTCTGTACCGAACTTGCTATCTTCGGTGCACTTGGATGACAATGGCAATAACCTTGGTTCGGAAAGTCAGCACTACTTCCTAACTGGTGGTTATGTATTTGACCTCTCAGAGAACACAGAACTTAAGCCTTCGTTCTT
>NZ_JARYTG010000018.1:0-3085 GCF_029911945.1 Winogradskyella sp. SYSU M77433
TTAAGCTCTGTTACATCGAACGGGCTTAAGTCGAAGGTATCGTTCTGTCCAGGTGATACACCAGGAGATATACCTTGAGGGAAATCACAGAAATCAAGTTCTACCACGTCTGTGTATACAGTGTTTGTACAACCCGTATCGTTGAACATGATCTCAGCAGAGTACTCACCGCTTAGTAGTACGCCACTGTCAAGGACAAGGTCGCTCTCACCGTTGATCTGAGTACCTTCATAGTACCAGCTTATGGTCACATCCTCTGCACTGAAGTTGGTAGGTATAAGAGCAATCTCAATGGATACCGTAGCACCTGGACATACTTCATAATCATATGATGGATCGAACGTGGCTTGTGGTACAGAACCAACAATTAACTCAAAAGAATTAATTACATAACAGTTTGAGAAGTTTACATCTTCAACTCTAACATAGACAGTAGTACTACCTGAAGTATATACATTAGGTAATGCGTTATTATTATTTTCAGCATCTTCTTGAGAATTATGATATGTAACATTGTAATTAGATGCATCTTGATTACCTAATACTATATTTGTATGAGCAAGTAAGTCAAAGTCTGCCATATCATCAATAAATCCATCTGAATCATCACATTCTTCAATGTTTTGACTCGTTGCTGTTTGGGTAGGTTGATTTATGATAAGACTGAAAGAATCAACATTAAAACAGCCAGTATCAGTATTCTCTAAACGAACATATATTATATCTCCATTAGAGCCCATATAAGGTGATGATAAAGCAGAAATATTATCTTCTGCATTTTCCATACTAGCATGATAAGAAATAGTATAATTTCCAGACAGCCCATTAAGCACAGTGGCATCATTGTCTGTCAATTGGAATTCAGTAGTTGTGTCTGCAGAACATGTTTCTAAATCCATTGGTGAGCCAATAGAAGGTGCAGGTTGAACTACTAAATCTACTTGAGACAATTGACGACAACCTAAATGATTGTCATTATATGCATCAGTATCTTCAACTCTAATAATTAAAGTTTCACCAGAAGAATTATAAGGTGAAGAAACAGCACCGATTGCTTGATTTGCATCAGAAGTACTAGTGTAATAAGTAACTGTGAAATCCGATCCTAAACCTAATGAGGCTGTTAGGGCGTCCAAGTCGAAATCTTCAACACCATCCATTTCAGGGCCATCACAAACAGTTAAGTTCTGAGAGGCAACACTTGGAGCTTCATCATAGAAATTTATTTCTACTAAAGCAGAAAAATATAATATACTTTGATCACAAATACCACCTAACACTTGAACTTGATATGTTCCAGATTCTGTAGCAGTATATGTAGGTAAGTCAGCACCTGGGATAACGAAACCATCTTGATACCAAACATATTGGTCAACACTATAGAATGTAGTAGCTTCTAAAGTTACACTGTCAAAACCACAGTAGTCTAATACTTCATCTGGGGTTGCCAAATCGGCAACATCATCTTCAATAGGCAAACCATCAACTTCCATGACAACGTCACAAACCACATCACAATTAGTTCCATCAGTAGGGCCTGAATCTTGAACAAATGTATAAGTACCTTCTTGTTGAGAGAAATTGGTTATTAAAATAACATAAACTGAATTTGCAGGAACATTAGAAAGCGTAATTGTTTCTGATGCTGTTGCAGAATAACTACAATCTGCAATGGTTTCAGGTAATAAATCTACACAACCACCTTGTTGATCTACAAATGGTCCCCAAACAATAAAGTCGATATCTAAACCTGTACCAGCTGCGTTAGTTTGATCTAAGCTAAATACATAGTCTCCAGCAAGATCAAAGTTAATAGTATTCCATTGCGGATCTGGTTGAGATCCTAAACAATCGTAATCTAAATATGGAGGTGCTGTTTGGTCACCAACTACACTTGGATATTCGATATCTGGATCAGCACAAATAGGTAATGCATCTAAACAATATGTTGGTGTACCTAATGTGCCAATACATAAATCAAATGAACTTGTTTCACTTACAGATCCATTAGAAAATACTCTAACATAGTAAGTATTACCTATAACTAAGGTTGGAGTGAGACTATAATCATCACTTGAACAATAAATTTCGGTTAAAGAACCGCATGAGCCTTCATAAACCGCATGATCTATATTAGTTGTACCTCCTGTAATATTAATAATTTGAATAATTTGCTGTTCACCTAAAGCTGTAAACTGAAACCAAACATCGTCATTAGGTGTCCCAGCACAACTTCCAGCAGGAACTCCTGAAGGAGTAGCAGCTAAGATTGTACCTGGTGTAACATCATTACAAGATTCACCATCATTAACAATAGCTACAGTAGCATTAATACATTCATCGTTGGTAGGAGGACAAGCTAATACTTCAAAAGTGTCACTACTTATAGTACAGTTATTATCTTGTTCATTCATTACGAATATTTTGACAGAAGAACCAAAAGGGAATGGTCCGGCTTGATATGTATCAACGGTTAGTGCCTGAATAGTATTGGCATCATAATCATTAGAAATTTCTAATGAAGCTGCATCACCCATACTTGTAACATCTACATCAATAAAGAATTGATTTCCTGCACAGTCTGGTACTGTTGTATAAGTAGCTTCAGGAAGCGTACATAATAATTCCTGTATGTTTACAGTAAAATCGAGCGTAACACCCCATGAACCATTATAACAAGGGTCAGGTGTTGATTGACCGAAGTCAGCTGTTCCGATACGCATTCTATGTTGTCCTATAGGTGCCGTTGCAGGCATTATAAAAGAAGCGTCAAGTATATGAGGGTTACCAGATCCGTTAGATTCCCCAGAGAAAACTAACTCAGAAGCATCAAAAATTAAATCATCGTTAAAGTCAATCCAAATATTAGCATCGTAAGTAAATGCATGTCCAAACTCAATTTCTACAGTGGTTTCTATACCTTGGAACACCGTTACTACAGGAGATGTATGGTTTTCATAAGTTACATCACCAAAGCTCGGAAAATCAAGTATATTAATAGCTACGTTATTAACACCATTTCCATCATTACTAGTTGGTTCAGAGACACAATATCCTGTAAAGAATTCTAGAGGTCCAGCAAAAG
>NZ_JARYTG010000019.1:0-2942 GCF_029911945.1 Winogradskyella sp. SYSU M77433
ACATATTCCACGGTGAACCAATAATCGCTACTCGGCATTAGGTTCCCATTAAAGGTACCGTCCCAACCAGATCCCGAAGGACTGATCTGCTTAATCAACTTCCCGTAGCGGTCAAATATATAAATTTTTGCGCTACTATCAATGTTGATAATGTTCCAAGTATCGTTATAACCATCATCGTTTGGTGTAAAGTACTTTGGATAGTCTATTATAGGAACCAATATTGTTGCCGTTCCACAACCCATCTTGTCTCTTGCTGTGACATAATGGTCACCTGGTGACACATTGCTAAACACACCGCTATCCTGCCAAGGTCCTCCGTCCATACTGTACTCGTACTCACTGATTCCTGTTGCCAATACCTCTATAACGTTATTATCTACAAAAGCTTGTGTCTGGGATATCAATTCCAAACTAGGTGGTGCACTTTCTATTACAATAGTACTATCGTTGTTAACACAGCCTGTTGCTATATTAACTACTATTACACTATAGGTACCTCCTTGACCTGGCATCATGCTAGATCCGGTTTCACCTGCAATAACAGCACCCTCATAGCTCCACTCAAAGGTATACTCCGTGTCCGACAAGTAAGTGTCTATCACTAATGGATCTAATATCTCTGTTCCATTGGTATCGATACACAATGTATAGCTATCATCTAAATCAAACAGTGGTAACGGGTTTACCTGTAGGGTCAACGGTGCTACTGCATAACAAATTGAACTATCTTCTTGGTTATCGAACTCTCCATCATTGTTGAGGTCCACAAAGTCTGCAATACCATCTCCATTGGTATCTATCTCATTGATAAGACCATCACCTGTAGTGTCTGTAGCATCAGAGATGCCATCACCATTGATATCCACTAAGTCGTAGATACCATCATTATCAGTGTCGTAAGTATCCGGCGTTCCATCTCCATCAAAATCTAGTGCTTCGGTTAGTGCCGCTAAATCCAGATTTATAACACCTACTACCATAGTATTGTTGTCTACCCTTGCATAAATGATCTGAGGGTTTACGATGTTTTCGTAAAGCGTAGGTAACGGATTGATATTTAAGTTTGCATCAGCGGCGCTTGCGTAATAGCTTACAATGTAGCTATCTGCATCCTGACCGTCAAGTACAAAAGCATCTTGTGTAGATAGATCGAACTGCACACTATCATTACTAGGATCTCCATCGGTCTCCATATTGTCATCACACTCCTCGTACACTATATCTACCATATCCGAGTTAGCCTCTGCTCCTTCATGTACTTCCAAATAAAAACTCTGTGTACTGATAGAACAGCCTGTTACATTATTGGTAATGGTCACAAAGATCTGTTGTGGGCTACTAGTATTTGTATATGGACTTACTAAAGCGTTTATACCATCTTGTGCATCTACCAGACTTTCGTGATAGGTCACTATAAATTGTGATGGATCCTGACCATTCAGTACTTCATCGTTCTTACTCGTTAGATCAAAACTATCAATACCATCGGTATTAAGTTCACATTGTATAAAGTCCGTCACGGCTACTACTTCTGGTAATGGGTTCACACGGATGGTAAAGTCTACTATCGTAAAACAACCTGTTGCATCCTTGGTCACTCTTACATAGATCTCTTGCTCTGGTGTCTCTATATTCGTATATGCTGCTGGATCAGCTATCGCATCTGTTGCTGCGAAGGCATCATCATAGCTCTCATAATAAGTTGCCGTAACCCCATCTTCACTGTTTAATATCAGGTCTTCACGCTCTGTAAGATCAAAAGCTTCTACTCCGTCTCCTGTATTTACATCATCACATAGCTCTAGATCTGGCAGATCCTCACTTGGTGTTGGTGTTGGGTTTGGTAATACGCGTATCGTTAAAGTGGTATAGTCTACACACCCTGTATCCGTATCGGTTACAACAACGTAAAGGGTCTGTGGGTTTGCTACAGCTCCTCCTACAGAGGTATTGGTATACTGTGTAGGGTCAGCTATAACATTGTCCTGTAACAAGGCATCTGTAAAGGTCTCGTAATAGCTTACTGACCAACTTGCATTGCCGCCTGTGATCTCTGAATCTTTTACCGTTAGGTCAAATACCGTAACTTCATCCCCTTCTTCTCCAAAGTCATCACATAGGCTCAACTGGGTTGGCTGTACCGCTACTGGTGGCAGTTCTACTTGTAGATCGAACATGCCCGTATCCTGACAACCTGTGGTTGGATTATATAGTCTTACATAAATAGTCTGTGGATTGCTCGTGTTTGTATAGTTACCTACATTAATAATAGGATTGTTACCATTTTCTGCATCTGCCGCACTGGTATGATAGGTCAGTACAACTTCCGTTGGATCTTGTGTTCCCAAGATTTCATCATCCTTGGTTGTCAGGTCAAACTGTGCTATACCGTCATCATCACCATCACATATAATGTAAGGCTCTATATCCAATGGCACTTCAGGTGCTGGTAGCACAATTAGTTCCAAAGTGTTCAGTGTTAAACTGTAACAACCTGTTATAGTGTTCTCTGAACGCACATAAATCATCTGACTGTCCGGTACAATATTCGTATAAAGTCCTGTGATTGCATTATTGCCTTGATTCGCTTCTGCCAAGGTCTCATGGTAGGTAATTACAATATCATCCTCTCCGTTGGTGATCTCTACCGTACGGATCTCTAGATCGAACTCTGCAAAACCGTCATTGTCATCGTCACAGACCTCTATCGGTGTTGGATCTGGTTCTGGGGAAGGGATCGGGTTTACTCTTAAGGTTACCGTTACCGTATTATAACAACCCGTAACATCATTCTCTGCTCTTACAAATATGGTTTGTGCATTACTAGTATTTACATATGGGCTCGTAATCGGGCTTGTCTCATTCTCAGCATCTGCTTGATTCTCGTAATAGGTCAACGTTATACCAGTCTGACCGTTTAGGATTTCTGCATTAGCTTC